>DATLQY010000970.1:0-8839 GCA_035534975.1 Pirellulales bacterium | reverse complement strand
GCTGAACGGAGAGGAAATAACCTCGTTCACCTGGCCCCTTCCAGGGACGCCGCCGATCGGTGTGTCGAGGTCCATTCCCCCTGAATTGCTCGATTGACAGGGCTGGCCTGATTTGTCGTCGTGCCCATCGGGACGAAACGGCAATTGTAGTTTTCTCGTTCGAACCCTTCTCCCCAAGAATTGAGGTACTCTCATGCTGCGCGCGTTGTGCCTGTCGATGACGCTGGTTGTTTTCTCCCTTGGATCTGCGCTGGCGGACAATGCCGCCGTGCTCGGACAGAACGCCGCCCTTGTCTACTGGCAGGCGTTTGCCACATCGCCCACGTTGACTCACGACGAGCAATCCAGGCTGGGCTCGCAGTGCCTGACGATGCCTCTGGACACACAGGCGCGTGAGATCGTGAACAAGGCGGCGTATTCGCTCACGATGATGCGTCGCGGGGCGGCTCTGCCGCGATGCGACTGGGCCATTAACTGGGACGAAGATGGGATCGACGCTTTACTGCCCCACGTGAGCGCTGCCCGTACGCTGTCGTGCCTGGCTTGCCTGCGCGCGAGGATACACTTCGACGAGGGCCGCGGCGAGGAGGCCACCAACGACGTCGTGGCCGCCATGGCCCTCGGCCGGCACGTCTCGCTCGACGGTTCACTGATCGCCGTTCTGGTCGGCTACAGCATCGAACATCGCACGAGCGAGGCGCTCGCATTGGGCCTGCCCAAGCTCGACTCCGAGGCGATCAAGGATCTGAAGCGGCGCCTCGATGCATTGCCGGCGGGCCAGAGCCCCGCCGCGGCGCTGCGGACCTGCGAGGAGAAAACGCTCGACTGGTGGGTTCGCAAAGTCGTGCAAGCGAAAGACGAGGCGAGCTTGCTCGACCTGCTGACCCAGGTCTCCGACGAGCGAGTCCGCGATCCGCGCGCGAAAGGCCGCGAGTTCCTCGAAGCGTGCGGCGGCGACGCGAAGGGCGTGCTCAAGTTCGCCCAGGAGACGCGCCCGTGCTATGAGCTCATGGCAAAGGACCTGGAGCTACCGCTGGATCAGTTCGAAAAGGAATTCGAGCGAGAGATGACGAAGCGTGCCGGCAACCCGGTGTTCAAGGCGTTTTTTCCGCCTCTCGTCAAAGTCCGCCGGACCCAGGCGCGAGCCGACGTCCGCCGTGCTTTGTTGACGGCGGCCCTCGCCGTGCAGCTTGAGGGCCGCGACGCCTTGAAAAACCATCCCGACCCTGTCGTCGGCGGTCCGTTCGAATATGTCACCTTAGCGGGCGGTTTTGAGTTGCGCTCGAATTTCAAGGACGACGATCAACCGTTGACACTTACGGTCGGTCTGCGAGGAAAATGAACGACTCGGCGAGAACCGCCTGGGTGGCCTGGTCTCGAAGTTCGGGCAACCAGCCGGAGGCTCCGACTTGATTCGCACGCAGGTGGTGTCCTAACGGGTGCACCCGTTAGGACACTGCCCGCACGCATGGAGGGCTGACGGGTAACTGACTGTCGGGCTGCCGCTCGATCAAGGGCTGGGCGCCGCGGCGAGGCCGCAGACAACCAGCAAGGCCCCGGCAATCAACGCCACACGTCGGCGGAACATGAATTACTCCTTGCACTTGTGACCGTTGTCGTACACCGCGTATTCTCCGGCATGCTTCCCGACCGGTCAATCTATCGCAGGCCGATGGGAAAATCTCGCCGCCGGCCGTCACAATTCCGCCCGACCCCCGTATGAGTGTTATCGGGGCGACCCAATAGGAGGTTATGCGATATGGAGCTCGTCACACTCGTTTGCCTCGCCCAGTCCCTGGTCTTGATCGTCGTGGGAAGCGTTGTGATGCTTGGCGTGACCACGGCGATGGTGAAACTCCTGGCTCGGGATGCAACTCAACTCGCCGCGGAGTTACGCGCGTGGCAATTCGGCGAACGAGGGCACGGCGCCTCACCGGGGGCTGCGCGACGGCCCAAGGGTGTCGGCCAAGAGCATGGTCTGATGGGTACGATTCGTGCCTTATTGTCCGACCTGCTCGCGGCGGCGAGTCTCGTAAGCCTCTCTGGGTACGTCGCCTGGAGCGTGGCCTTCTGACCTCTATCAGCGGCCGGCTCGGATCGGGCTACCCTTGCCGCTTGCTCCTCGCGGCGATGGCCTGCGTTGGCTCGCTCGGGGCGGGAGGGCAGCGGCAACCCTCGCCCGCTTGCCTGGGGCCAGGGTTCGGCGAGGAAGGCGACGTCGCTAGCGCGATTTTCGCGTCAGCCGCCAGACGTCCGACTGCATGTTGTTTCCCGCAATCATCCACAGCGAATCATCGTGGACCACCAGGCTGGCCGCATGCCGGGGCTTCCAAGGCGTGTTGGGGAGTTCGGTCCACGTGACGCCATCGGATGAGTACCACACGTCCTTGCGGTTGCCGCCGTTCTTGTGATATCCCTCCATCACCCAGAGACGATTGTCCCACACGGCGACGTCATGGTATTGCCGCGGATGCCAGGGAGCCTCGGCGGTGTGTTGGGTCCAATCGATTCCGTCCGCCGAACTCCAGACATCGTTGTAAAAGTTACGCATCGGTGTTGTCGGCGTGTCGTACGTGCCACCACCGAGGATCCAGATCCGTCCGTTCATGACGGCGCTGCCGCCGATCATCCCGCGCGGCGACCAGTACGGCTCTCGCGGAGAACTCTCACGCCACTCGACTCCGTCCGTCGATGCCCATACATCACGATAGAACTTCTCCGGACCTCCTCCGAATGCCGGCATCGTCTGTCCACCAATCACCCACAACCGATCATCATGAACGACGGTGTAATGCAGGGCCCGTGGTCCCCAGGGAACATCCTTCCCTTGATTGACGTATTTCCAGGTCTTTCCGTCGATGGAATTCCAAACATCGTTTTGATAGTGTCCCTGGTTGCAGTCTCCGCCAATGATCCACATCCGGTCACGGAAGACGGCGTAGCCGGCCGTGTGACGCCCTTCCCAATCGGTGATCGGATCGAACGACCGGTCCTGAAAGGTGTTGGGTTTTGCCGGCGACCACTTCACTCCGTCTTCGGACGACCAGACTTCATTGTTGCAGATCAGCGGAAAGAACTTCCGCTCCGCCGGGCTCGGATTCCAGCCTCCTAACAGCCACAGCTTTCCTTGAAAGCTGAGGATGCCGGCTCCATCGCGCGCCGCCCATGACGCTTTCATCGTGATTTGCCGCCATTCGAACTCAGGCGTCTCGGCGTCCTGAGCGCCGGCGAACGCTGGTGTCGCCACAACAATACGGAGCATCATACCCAACAGGGACAGACTTACGAGCTTGGCAAGTGACTTGGCCATGCCACCAGCATCTCGCGCATTCGGTCGGCGGGAAAGGGGGGGCAAGCCTGCTGGTTCCGGAGAGGCCGCCGCTTACTCCCCGACGACGAGCACAACAAACGAGTCGGGCAAGTAGCGGCGGCGTCTGCGCTGAGTTGGGTCGGCGTTGGCTGGCGGTGGTTCGGGTGTGGCGGCCGAGAGGTACAGACGATGGGTCTTGGGGTCCAGTGCAATGGTCTTGGCGCTGACCTGCGTTTTGATCGTCTTGGCGACTTCGTACGTGCCGGGCGAGGCTTCGTGGACGACAGCCACGGTGCCGTCGCCGCCGCTGGAGGTGAAGACTAAACCCGTGGAGATGTCGCGAACGCAGCCGTCGGGCCCGGGGCCGATTGGGAGCGTCTGCACGACTTTGCCGCTGTCGGCATCAGCAATGACGAGCATCTCGTTGTTGCAGGTGCTAAAGAGCTTTCGCGATTTCGGGTCGAAGGCCAAGCCAGTGGGAGTTTGGCCGGGGGCGAGCGAAAACTTGCTTAGGACCTTCATTGTCTTGGCGTCGAACTGAAGGATCTCGCTCGAATCCATCAAATTCACCCAGACACGGCCCTTGTCGTCGGAAACAGCCAACTCGGGGACACCACCGGCAGAAAGGGTGCCGACGGCCTGCATGGCGTCGGGGTCGATCGCCGTGATGTCGTTGGTACCGTGGTTGAACGACAGGACGCGGTTACTGATCGGCTCGTAATAGATAATGTCGGGCCGGCCGCTCGCCGTGACTTTCCCGAGGGTCTTCAGCGACTTCAGGTCAAAGACCGTGACGGTGGAATCGCCGCCGTTGCAGGTGAACCCACGATTCAGTGCAGGTACGAAGGCGATGCCGTGAACGCCCGGCGTCTCGGCAATCTCGCCAACAGTCTTTTCGGTGTCGAGGTCGATGACGACAACGCGGGTGCCACGCGTTACGTAGAGCATTCGGTTCGCTGCGTCCACTTCAAGGAAGTCCCACCCGCCTTCGCCGCCGACCTTGATGGTGCGGACCTTTTCGTAACGATCTGCGGGATCCTGCGCGCCGGCGTCCGGAATTGCGGCGAACATCAAAGCCGCGTAGAGGGCCAACGAAAATCGTGTCATGGGGGAGTCCTCCAATGGGTCGATCGACGATCGTAAACGAGTTGCCCGCCTGACGCCCAACGCGTTTGCGCACAATGTAACCGTTCTCGCAGCAAAACGCCATCAATCCCCCCCAGGGCAGCAGTTCCGCCCTCGCCCCCCCTCGCCACCTGGCTCAGCGGTCTGCTCCTGAGCTTGGCTGTTTGTGCTGGGCGTTTCGTCGTGGCGGCTCCCGGACACGGAAGAACCATATCGTTAGTTGACGGAACCTAAAATCACCATCCCGGTGGGGTCGTGTATGACCGAGCGGGGCAATGCACTGCTAGCGGCCAGCCCAAACCGCGGCCGGGCTGTTTACGGCGGCCCTGAGAACGGTGTAGATTCACGATGGGCCGCACTTGGAGGAACCACCGCATGTCATTTCGCATTTCGAGATTCCTGAAACCCGGCGCAGCCTGCCGCCAGGACCCCAGCGCCCTGGTCGCCGCGACGTTGGCGGCACTGGTGATCGTGCTGGCCGAAACGCAAACCGTCCTCGGTACCGAACCAAAGCGCCCCGTCCGCAATGCGACTTCCGCAGCGCCCGACGTGGCAAGCCCCGACCCCATGACCAAAGTCAAGCTTGTCCGAGTGCCCCACCGAGGCATTCAACCGCAAGCGGCCGTCGATGGCGAAGGCACGGTGCACCTGATCTATCTGGGCGATGAGCCGGGGGCTGCCAACGTCTACTATGTCAGCAAGGCCGCGGGATCCGAAATGTTCTCCGAGCCCCTGCGTGTCAACAGCCAAGGCGGCAGCGCCATGGCGCTGGGCTCGATTCGCGGTGCGCAGCTTGCGATCGGCAAGGGAAATCGAGTCCATGTCGCCTGGAATGGTTCGGGCGCCGGCGCGAAAAAAGTCGCGTTGAAAAATGGCAGTCCGATGCTCTACGCGCGCCTGGCCGGCGACGGCGTCGCCTTCGAGCCAGAGCGCAACGTGGCCCGTGAGGCCGTTTTGCTGGACGGCGGTGGCTCGGTCGCCGCCGACAGTGATGGCAACGTCTATGTCGTCTGGCACTCGGGAGACGGCGAAGAGAACCGCCGTGTCTGGGTCGCGCGCTCGACCGACGACGGCGCCACGTTCGCCCCTGAGCAGCCCGCCGATTCGAAACCCGAGGGAGCCTGCGGCTGCTGTGGATTGAAGGCCTTTGCCGATCGCGAAGGAATTCTGTATGTGCTCTACCGTTCTGCTCGCGAGAACGTCAATCGCGACATGCTGCTGTTGACGTCGATCGATTGCGGCCAGACTTTTCGCACCGACCGCGCCGGCCCTTGGAAGGTGGACGTTTGCCCAATGAGCAGCGAGTCGTTTCTCGATGGCCCCCAGGCGGTGACGGCCGCCTGGGAAACTGACGGACAGGTCTTGCTTTCGCGATTCGACAAGAAGAAACGGCGGTTTTCGAAGCCGTTGGCTCCTCCGGGGGCCCCCGCGGGGCGCAAGCACCCCGCACTGGCGGGCAATCCGCGCGGCGAAACGATTCTTGTCTGGGCGGAAGGGACCGGTTGGCAGAGGGGCGGAGCACTCGCCTGGCAGGTCTTCGACGCCGCTGGGAAACCGACCAAAATCGCCGGCCGGTCCGACGGCGTGCCCGTCTGGAGTTTTCCCGCGGTCTATGCCGATCCCGACGGTTCATTCGCGATCATTTATTGACGACACCGCGAGTAGGGGCTGTTCGATCCGGCCCTGGCACACTATCGCTTGCTGTTGGAGGAATACCGCGTGTCACTCTTCGCGCAGGCGCTGGGCACGGCAGTACCCGTTTCCGACAAGCGGCTGGACGCGGCCTGGCGGGCGATCGCAGCACATGCACTGGGGCCATGTCCGCAGCCGCGACATGGCTGGCTCCTTGTTTTGCTCATCTTCCGGGGGCCGTGTCCTGACAGTGTGGTGGTCGGTTTCCACGGATCGCGCCGCATAGCGTCCGTCCGCCCCGCCTTTGGCGCGATTCAGCGAGGGTCAGAAGCCGAAAGCGCCGCCCCAGGCCGATGTTGCGGGGATCAGCCGCAATGCCAGGCGAAGCGGTATTTTACCGGCCGTGAAGTCCACGGTACAATACCCCCCATGCGCCGCCACCGATTTCAGTTCCGCCTTTCGACGTTGCTCTGGATCACGCTGGCCGTGGCCTGCTGGTTCGGCGGGATGAGATTTGAGCGGTGGATGGCTGCTCGCAACGCGCCGGAGCCGTTCTATCCTCACGCTCAACCGCCGGCGGATATGTTCGACGATCCCACCCCATGACTTTTTCTCCCATGCCCCGCCCGCAATTCCGCCTACGCTCGTTGTTCATCCTGACGGCAATCGTCGCCGTGGGGTGCCTGGTCGGGCCAATCGTTTGGCGGCTTCTGCCGCCAGTTGCCAGAATGGCGATCTGGCAAGACGATCAGACCATCAACGAATTCATGCGAGAACGGTTCTACGATGCCCCGGTTCAGGCATCGCCGCCCAATAATTAGGCAGCCGGTTCGTCGCGGTCAACAACGCACCTGTTACCCCACTACCTTTCGGCGAGGGGCGTGGACGCGACCTTTGTTGATAACTACAATCCGTTTTCGCTGTCTTGCAATTTCGGAGTCATGGGCATGATCCAGGAAACGGCGTCCCCAGCCTGGCGGTTGGGTGAAATGCACCACGTCGGTCTGACAGTCTCGGACATCGATCGCTCGATCGGTTTCTATCGCGATCTGCTGGGGATGACGTTGCACCGCCGCCGACCACAAGTTGACAACGATTACGTCTCGCTGCAAACCGGTTATGCCGGCGTGGTCTTGAACGTCGCCTCGTTTAGAATCACGCCTGATAGCCCGCAGTCGTTGGAAGTCGTCCAATACATGAATCACAGCGGTCCGCCGGTCCCGACGGCGACGAACCGACCGGCAAGCAGCCATCTCTGCCTTACGGTCAGCGACTTGCGCGCTTGCCATGCCGATCTCAAAGCCAAGGGGGTGCGGTTCAAGTCCGAGCCGGTCACGATCACGGCGGGCCCGAATGCCGGGGGCTTGGTAGTCTACTTCTACGATCCCGACGGCTATACGCTCGAATTGTTTCAACCGCCGCAAGCTCATGGCCAACCATTTTGATCTGACAGGTCGCGTTGCCCTGGTCACCGGTGGGGCGCAGGGTCTGGGGGCGGCCATTGCCCGCGCTCTTGCCGAGCATGGGGCCGCAATCGCCTTGCTCGATCTGCAGACTGCGGCGGTCGCCGCTGCCGCACGGCAACTGTCTGTCGACACAGGGCGAGACGCCGTGGGATGGGCCTGCGACACGCGCGCTAAGGACCAGGTCGATGCTTGCGTTGACCGTCTCGCCGAACGGTTCGGCCGGATCGATATCCTGGTGAACAACGCAGGTATTCATCGCCGCGGAACGCCCGACGATTACCAGGCGCAGGATCTGGCCGACGTATTCGCGGTGAATCTGGTTGGCTGTTACCAGATGGCCGGGGCGGTGGGGAAGGTGATGTTGGCTCAGCACCGCGGGAGCATCATCAATGTGTCGGCCTTGGGGGGCGGACTCGTGGGTTTGGGGCGCGGCGGATCAATCTACGCCATGACCAAGGGCGGCATCGTGTCGCTGACTCGTGACCTGGCCGCCCAGTGGGGCCGGCAGGGGATTCGTGTCAACGCCGTCGCTCCGGGCTGGATTCGGACACCCATGACCTCGGCCTTGCAAGACGATTCCCAGCGATCGGCCAAGGTGCTTGAGCGCGTGCCGTTGCGTCGCTGGGGAGAACCCGAGGATGTGGCCGGCGTAGTCGTGTTCTTGGCAAGTGACGCCGCGGCGTACGTCACGGGTTGCACGATCCCAATTGATGGCGGTGCCGCCAACGTGATCGCGATCTCGGAAGAATAGTCGATGAATTCTGGCATGCGAAGTGCAGCACCTGGCAACCAGACCTCATTGGGCACAGCAAAGTGCCCGCTCGTTCGGTAGCAAGAAGGGAGTACGAGAATGCCTTACGTCAACGTCGGTCAAGAAAACTCCGCATCCATCGAGCTTTACTACGAGGACCACGGCGAAGGAAAACCTGTCGTGCTCATCCATGGGTACCCCCTGAGCGGCGCCTCTTGGGAGAAACAAGTGCCCGCCCTTCTTCAGGCCGGAAGGCTTGGTCATTCACGGCGATGCGGACAGGATCGTCCCGATCGACGCTTCGGGACGGCGGACCGCCAAGCTCGTCAAAGGCGCCCGGCTCGTGGAGGTGAAGGATGGCGCACATTGCATCACCTGGACGCACGCCGACGCGGTCACCCCGGCGCTGGTTGAGTTTCTCAAGTAACTCGCCAGCGGCCGGGCTCGGCGGGCGGCTCCTTCTAACGGCTTCCGGCGGCAATAATGGGCGGCGATAGCAATTTCGCCTTGCGGACCAGCTCCACGAACTCCGCCCGATAACCTCCCACATCTTCG
>DATLQY010000969.1:0-11144 GCA_035534975.1 Pirellulales bacterium | reverse complement strand
GGCATCGTCCGTACCAGGACCGCGTCGATTTCCGACAGTCGGCAGGAACCGCTGGAGAGCATCGTGCCCGAACTGCTGAGCGTCGAAGCCAGGTCGCGGAACGCGAGCGGCGTGATTTCATGCCGGTCGGCCGCCGCCCGGAGAAGGTCGTTAAGGTACCAACTGTCAGGCGAACCGAGAAAGGCGAGACGCATAGCGGGTTCAACGTAAAGGCTAATTCGGGGCAGGTTCTCAAGGGGCCATTCCCGACCCCGCGCGGCAATTCATGGCGGGCGGAAACCTGCCCCAGGAGTTGACTCATTCGCCGTGCCGGTGTCAACTTGAATCAAATTCGCCACATGCACTTGTGCTTCGCGCGGCCAAGAATGAAACATTCGTCAGTTCGTCAGTCTTGACACTAACCCGAAGCGGCGAGCGTTGTCAAAGGAGCCTGCCGGCGGGCGGTGATATCGATTTGCCAGAGGACTAACAGAGAGTTGACTTATAACCTCTAGACCTGGTGCCAAACGGAAGGCTCCCTGGCAGCCGCGTGATCGTCCGCTACAATGGCGGCCTCCCTGGTTCCGCCATCGTCGGCGGGGCAAGAGGGGACCCGTGCTCCGCAATTTTCGAACGTGGACGTCACACCAACTTCGAGATGACCCCGACTCTAGCCCAGACCCCCCTCACCACGTGGCATGCCTCGCACGGCGGGCGCATGGTCGATTTTGCCGGCTGGTCGATGCCAGTGCAGTACACGTCGATCGTCGCCGAGCACCAGGCCACCCGCGCCTCCGCCGGAGTGTTCGATATATCGCACATGGGCCGCCTGCGGTTCAACGGGGCCGGCGCGGCGGCGTTTCTCGATCGTCTCGTCACGCGCCGCGTGAGCGACATGCGGCCCGGCCGCATCCGCTACGGGCTCGTGACGAACGACGCCGGCGGCATCCTCGACGATGTGCTCGTCTACCATCTGGCCGACGCGGCCGGGCAGTCGTACTACCTGCTGGTCGTCAACGCCGGCAACCGCCTGAAAATCCTCGAGTGGATCGCCCCACGCCTCGCCGCCGCCCCCGACGTGACCATGGCCGATGTCACGTGCGATTGGGCGATGATCGCCGTCCAGGGCCCAAGGGCCTTGGCGCTCACGCAGCCCTTGGTCGACGTGGAGCTGGCCGCGATGAAGTATTACACCGGCCGCGAAGCGGCCATCGCGGGACAGGGCGCGATCGCGGGAGTGGGCGGCATCGTCAGCCGTACCGGCTACACGGGCGAGGACGGCTGCGAGTTGATCGTCGGCGCGCGGGTCGTCGTTGGGATCTGGGAGTCGCTCGTCGCGGCCGGGGCTGTGCCCGCCGGATTGGGGTGCCGCGACACGCTGCGGCTCGAAGCCGCGATGCCGCTGTACGGGCACGAGCTTTCGGAGACGATCAATCCTTACCAGGCCGGGCTCGATTTCGCCGTCGATTTGGAGGGAAGGTCGTTCACGGGTCGCGACGCGCTCGCACAGCTTAAGGATGACACGTCGCGGCCGCGGCGCGTGGGGTTGGTGGCGGCCGGGAAGCGCGCTCCGCGCGAAGGGTACGCGATCCTGACCGTCGCGCCCGACGGCGAAGGGCGGACGATCGGCCGGGTGACCAGCGGCACGTTTTCGCCCACGTTGGACCAACCCATCGCGATGGGGTACGTCGAGCCCGCCTTTGCCGCACCAGGTCGCCACGTGACGATCGACGTGCGCGGCCGGCCCGAACCGGCGCGGATCGCGGCCCTGCCGTTCTATCGTCGTAAGCCATAAGTCTTGCCCCAGGGAGTTGCCCGTGACGCCTAAGAACCTGCACTATGCCAAAACCCATGAATGGGTCCGTGTGGAGACCGACGCCGGCGCGAAGGTCGCGACCATCGGCGTAACCGCCTTCGCTTTGGAGGCGCTGACCGACGTGACCTATGTCGAACTGCCCAAGGTCGGCCGGCACCTCAAGGCCGGCGAGCCGTTCGGCGAAATCGAATCGGTCAAGGCCGTCAGCGACCTTTACAGCCCGGTCGACGGCGACGTGATCGCGGTCCACGACGGGCTTTCGGAAAAGCTGGAGACGCTCAACGCCGATCCTTACGGCGAGGGGTGGATGATCAAAGTCAAGCTCACCGACGAGACGTCGCTGGCGTCGCTGCTCGACCCGGCGGCCTACGACAAACAATGCTCGGAGGAGCACTGATTAAAAGGCGATAGGCATTAGGCGACAGGCTTTAGGCATCGGATGCGCGCCATTACGCCTACTGCCAAACGCCTACTGCCAAACGCCTACTGCCAAACGTCTACTGCCTAACGCCTCTTGCCCAACTCCCCATGCCCTACATCCTCAACACTTTGGAAGACCAGCAGGCGATGTTGGCGGCCATCGGTATCGATTCGCTCGACGAGTTATTCGATCTCGTGCCGGCCGAGCTGCGGCTGGGCCGCCCGCTCGACCTGCCCGCCGCGCTGACCGAGATCGAGTTGACCAGCCATCTCGGCGAGCTGGCCCATCGGAACGTCGCGGCGGGTCAACGAGCCTGTTTCCTCGGCGGTGGAAGTTACGACCATTTCATTCCCGCCGCGGTCGATGCTTTGGCTTCGCGCGGCGAATTCTACACCTCGTACACGCCCTACCAGGCCGAGGCCAGCCAGGGGAACCTGCAAGTCTTCTTCGAGTACCAATCGCTGATCGCCACCCTGACCGGCATGGATGTCGCCAACGCCAGCCTTTACGATGGTGGAAGCGCCGCGGCCGAGGCGGTATTCATGTGCGTGAGCGCCACCGGTCGCCGCGGCCGAGTGGTGACGGCAGCCAGCGTTCACCCCGAGTACCGCCAGATCCTGAGCACGCACCTCGAAAACCTGGGCATCGAGTTGGTGACCGTCGGCACACCCAAGGGAACGCTCGCGGCCGGTGAGCTATCGGCGGTGGTCAATGCCGACACGGCTTGCGTGCTGGTGCAGCAGCCCAACTTCTTCGGCTGCGTCGAGGAGATGGGCGCCATTAGCCGCGTGACGCACGACGCGGGGGCGCTCTTGGCCGTGTCGGTCGATCCGATCAGCCTGGGCCTGCTCAAGCGGCCGGGCGATTACGGCGCCGACGTGGTCGTGGCCGAAGGACAATCGCTCGGCAGCCCGATGTCGTTTGGCGGGCCGTACCTGGGGATCATGGCCTGCCGCGAGGAGTTAGTGCGGAGGATGCCCGGCCGGATCGCCGGGCAGACGGTCGATCGCCGCGGCAAACGCTGCTGGGTGCTTACGCTGCAAACCCGCGAACAGCACATCCGACGCGAGAAGGCGACGAGCAACATTTGCACCAACCAGGGGCTCTACGCGCTGCGCGCGACGATCTACCTGGCGCTGATGGGGCCGCGGGGGATGCGCGAGGTGGCCGAGCTTTGCTTGCACAAGGCCCGTTACGCCGCCGGCGCGCTTTCGGCGGCGGGCCGCCTGTCGTCGGCCTTCGACCGACCGACGTTCAAGGAGTTCGTCATCCGCGACCGGCACGGCCAGGTCGAAGAGCTGTTGGCCGGGGCGGATCGCGCGGGTTATTTCGCGGGCGTGCCGTTGGCTCGGTGGTACCCCGAGCTGGCCGATTGTTTCCTGGTTTGCGTCACGGAGAAGCGGACCAAGAAGGAGATCGACGGCCTGGCGGCAAGTTTGAAATGAATGCGAGCAGGAACGGCACGATAGTTATACTTCGCCCGGCCGAAAATGAGACATTTTGTCACGAAAAAGGGGTGGCTGGTGGCAGAGCCTAAGCGATGCCCCACGGGCCCTGCCCCAGCCACCACATCCCCCTTTGTGAAACCGTGTCTAACCCATGCGTAATACCCGAGCCACCCTTCCGCTGATCGAGTTGTCGAAACCAGGCCGACGCGCGGCGCTTTTGCCCGAGTGCGACGTGCCGCAGGCGCCCCTCGAGGAGCTGCTGCCTCGCGACGCTGTGGCCGAGCAACCGCCGGGACTGCCCGAACTGGCCGAACCCGACGTGGTGCGGCACTTTACCAATCTTTCGACGCTCAACATGTCGGTCGACACGCACTTCTACCCGCTCGGCTCTTGCACGATGAAGTACAATCCCAAGCGGAACGAGCGGCTCGCGGCGCTGCCGGGTTTGGCCGACCTGCACCCTTACCAGAGCGAAGACACGCTGCAAGGGCTGCTCGAGTTGCTCTGCGAACTGCAAGACATGCTGGCCGAGATCGCCGGACTCGACGCCGTCTCCCTGCAGCCGGCGGCGGGCGCCCATGGCGAACTGACGGCGCTATTGGTGGCGCGGGCCCACTTCCGCGCCCTCGGCCAGAAACGGACCAAGGTCCTATCGCCCGACAGCGCCCACGGCACGAACCCGGCCAGCGCCGCCGTCGCCGGCTATGAAGCGGTCACCGTCAAGAGCACGCCGCAAGGCTTCGTCGATCTCGACGATTTGCGCGCCAAGCTCGACGAGCGGACCGCCGTGTTCATGATCACCAACCCCAACACTCTGGGCATGTTCGACCGTCAAATCCGACGGATCGCCGAGGTGGTCCACGCGGCCGGCGGGCTGATTTATCTCGACGGCGCGAACATGAACGCCATTCTGGGCGTCAGCCGCCCGGGCGATTTCGGCGCCGACCTGATGCACTTCAATCCGCACAAGACCTTCAGCGGTCCCCACGGCGGCGGAGGACCCGGCGCCGGACCGATCGCGGTGCGGGCGCACCTCGCCACGTACCTCCCCGTGCCGTTGGTAAAGCGCGTCGGCAATGGCCGCTTCCGCCTGGACTACGACCGGCCGCACTCGATCGGCCGAGTGCGGAGTTTTTTCGGAAACGTGGGGGTGCTGGTGCGGGCGTACTGCTACATCCGCACACACGGCCCTGAAGGCCTGCGACGTGTGAGCGAAAACGCCGTGCTCAACGCGAACTATCTGCTCAGCCGCGTGAAGCACATTTTTCCGGTGCCCCAGGGCGATCGGTGCATGCATGAATTCGTCGCCTCGGCCGCGCGGCTCAAGGCCGATAACGGCGTCTCCGCAATGGACATCGCCAAAAGGCTGCTCGATTACGGCTTCCACGCGCCAACGGTCTACTTCCCGCCCATCGTCAAGGAGGCGCTGATGATCGAGCCCACCGAGACCGAAAGCAAGGAAACGCTTGATGCTTTCGTCGAGGCGCTGTTTCGCATCACCGGCGAGCCGGCCGAATTGCTCCACGACGCTCCCCATAGCACTTTCAACAGCCGCCCCGACGAAGTCCAGGCGACAAGGCAGCCGATGATGAAGTGGAAGGAAAGTCATTAGTCATTGGTCATTGGTCATTGGTCATTGGTCATTGGTCATTGGTCATTGGTTCTTGGTCATTGGTTCTTGGGCCTTGGCCAAGCCAACGCCGTTACCCGGTGAATCGTCAAGCGTTAACCAATGACAAATGACCGATGACAAATGACGATTTGCCGCCTCCTCATCGATCCGCCGGCCACGGGCGCGTGGAACATGGCGGTCGACGGTGCTTTGCTCGAGCATGCCGCCGGCGGCTGGACGCTACGTTTTTATGCCTGGAGCACACCCACGCTGTCGTTGGGCTATTTCCAGACGCACCACGACCGCCATGCACACACCGCCAGCCGCGGCCTTCCGATGGTCCGGCGGGCGAGCGGCGGCGGAGCCATCGTCCACGACCAGGAGCTGACCTACTCGCTTTCGGGGCCTGCCAATTCGGCGAGCTCCTCGGCCGCGCAGTGGCGGTTTCTGAGGGTGCATGCGGCCTGGGTCGAGGTACTGGCGGCGCTGGGGGTCGAGGCCCAACTGTGCCAGGCGGCACGATCTGCCCAAGGGGCGGTAGAACCGTTCCTGTGCTTCCAGCGGTGCGCGGACGGCGACGTGCTCGTCGGCCGATCCAAGATCGCCGGTAGCGCCCAACGCCGTCGCCGCGGGGCCGTATTGCAGCACGGCAGTGTTCTCTTGGGCACTTCGATCGCCGCCCCCGAATTGCCCGGCCTCGTCGACCTGGTTGGCGTCGGACCCAGTGCGCAAGAATGGATCGAACTGTCTCTCGGCCCGCTGTCTCGGACCTTGAAGGTCGAATTCGAACGCGGGCAAATGACCCTTCCAGAGTTGGCAAGGGCGGCGAACCTCGTTGTGGACCAGTATGGCTTGCCCAGTTGGAACGAACGGCGGTAAAGTCACTTGAGCGGGAATAAAAGCAAGAATTCTTCTTTGACTTGCCAGTTTGCCGTTGTTATGCTTGTGGACGCGCCCCTGGGGCGGCAATCGAACTCGTGAGCGGTTGGAATCCTGAAGTCGGAGTGGAACTCGTACCCCATCTTAGGGATTGCGTCACATGCCGAATCAGGCGAGACTGCGGATAGGAAAACAGAGCGAAGGCGTGAGTGCGTTCGCATTGCCGGGATCCTTCGGCAGCGCCGTAAATTGGTCAAGAGAACCGTAGGATTGACGGGGCCATTGTCTCATTTCGGGCTTGGGTGTTCATCTGGGCAGTTCAAGATATTCGAAGCAGCCTCTTCTCGTCGTGATTTTCGTTCTATACGTACTTCGTCGCAGAGTGGTGTCTCCACCGTACTGATCGATTCATTCCGTAACACTCTGCGGAGCAACGTTTCAAAATGGAAGTCAGACTTAAGGTGTTGGCGGGCAAGGTTCGCGGCCAGGAACTGCCGGTTCCCGGACCGAAGTTTTTTATCGGGCGCGCGGAAGACTGCCAATTGCGGCCCCGGAGCGACTTAATCAGCCGGCACCACTGCGCCTTGCTGATCGAAGAGAACTTCGTGGCAGTTCGCGACTTTGGCAGCAAGAACGGAACGCACGTCAATGGCGAGCGCGTGCTTGGGGAACGCGAATTGAAAGCCGGCGACAAGCTGACGATCGGCCCGTTGGAGTTCGAGATCTGCTTGCTCTCCGCCGTAAGTTCGAAGAAACGGCCGAAAGTCGAGAGTGTCAAGGAGGCGGCAACGCGGACGGCGGAATCGTCGGACGAACGGGTCGACGTGAGCCAATGGCTCACCGATAAGGACCAAAAGGACGGTGTGGCGGAAACCCGCATCGTCGATGTGAACGAGACCAGCGAGATCGACGTTGGCGAAAGTCAGGTCATGGACGTCGCCAAGGCGCTGGAAAACGACCAAGGGAAGGAACATGGCAAGTCGGACTCGTCGGTGATTTCGGCCAAAAAGCTCGCGGAAAAGAAAGCGCCAGGAAAGCTGCCGGCCAGCGCCAAGGACAATTCGGGCGACAGCCGGTCCGCCGCCGCCGACGTGCTGAACAAGTTCTTCAAACGCCGCTAAGGCCATCGCCGGACATGTCGAACGACGACGAAGCGCTCAAACGGCGTTACCGTGAGTTCCTCGACCTGCTGCCGCTCACGGTGGCCATCGCCGGTTTATCGTCGAACACGTCGAACCGCAGCCTGACGGCCGAGCAAATGGAAGCCCGAGCCCAGGCACTCGCCAACGCCTTCAAGTTGGCTCGCCAGATTACCCGCGAATCAATCAAAACCCCCTGATCGTGGGTGGAACCATCGAGGGGGCGGCCGGAAACGAGGAATTGCTTGACAGACAACAACCGAAAAACAGGCGACAATCGAAAAACAGGGCCCAACCGAAACAAGAGAAAAGCGGCCATCCTCGGACTAGGGTTGGATGCGGCCGACGGCCATACGCGTCTGACCCGGGGCGACAATTTCGTACTCTTCGGAGGATCGGAAGAAACCCACAAATCCATGCAGGAAACCGTCGTCAAGCTCAACGAGGAACTTGACCGCCGCCGCAAACGACTTGAGGACGTCCCCCCCCGCGATCTGGAGAAGATGTTTCGCGAGATCGTGGGATCCTGAAACCCGGGGCCGCCCTCGCTGGGTATTTCTTGTTGTGGCCGGATCGTGAGCGGCCGAGGGTGAACTGTTGCCAGACGATGTCCGCGAGTTGGTCGGCCGGAGCTTGGCGGGGGACCAGTCCGCCATGGCCGCGCTGGTCGATCGGTTTCGCGGGCAGGTCTTCGGACTTTGTTACCGCATGCTCGGCCATCGCCAAGACGCGGAGGACATGGCCCAAGAGTCGTTTGTGCGAGCGCTTCGAAGTTTGGCAAACTACGATACGCAACGCGAGTTCATGCCTTGGCTTTTGGCGATCGCCGGGAACCGTTGCCGTAGTTTATTGTCGACACGAGGCCGCCGCGCCATCGCGACCGACGAGCTCGACAAGGTGGCCGACCCGGCTCCTGACGGCCAGGCCGCGCGGAACCTTGCGGAAGAAATCGAACTGGCCCTGCGAGATTTGCGACCGGAGTACCGACAGTCGTTCGTGCTGTTCCACGAGCAGCACATGAGTTATGCGGAAATCGCCGAAACGCTGGATTGCCCCGTGGGCACGGTGAAGACCTGGGTCCATCGAGCGCGACGCGAATTGGCCGATCACCTGTTGCGGCGCGGTGTCGTCGAGGAGCTGCCCAATGCATTGCGACGAGTTTGAAGTCCGACTGAATGAAGTGCTCGATCAACGTCGGCAACCCGAGGCCGATGTCGGATTGGCCGATCATGCTCGCCTGTGCGGCAGGTGCCACGCGCTGGTGACCTCCTTCCAAGCGGTGCTGGTTGGTCTTGAACGCTCGCTTCCGATTCAATGCACGGACGACCTGAGCGATCGAGTTCACGCGGCACTGGCGCCCGCGGCGACCCTACGGTTCCCTCGCCGGCGACGGCTGTTGGCACTGGCGGCCTCCGCCGCCGCGCTCTTGCTCGTCATCGGACCGTGGACCTGGTTTGGCCGCGGTGATCGTGCCGCCGTGCCGCCGCTGCCGATTACCGGCCCAAGCGCAACGGAGCAGGCCGGTGCCAATTCGCAACCTCGGCCGGAGAAGGAAATTGCCGGTCCGTACCACACGTTGGCTCGCGAAACCACGGCCAGCTTGAGCGTCGCCATGCAGCTCTTGCCGGTCGAATCACTCGGAATTGGCGGTGCCGCCGGCCGCCAGCCCCGCAAAGCGTCGACGACGGTCCCGGCTGAGTGGGTCCACGGCCTGACCGATGGCTTGACGCCCGTGACGCGCCCCACGGCCGGGGTCATGAGCACCTTCATCGAATTGATTTCGGTGAAAGACGAGGGCAAACGCTCATGAAGCGGAGATTGTCATGGGCCGCGCTGCTGGTATCCATCGTCGCGCGCGGTGGTTCAGCCGGCGACGTCGACGCGACATTGGCCGAATTGGTTTCGGACGACGTTGGCCTGGTGGTGGAAGTCCGCGAGCTGGCCCATCAGATCGAAACGTGCGTCGCCGGTCCGATGTTCCGCCGTGTCGTCCACTATCCGCCGTTCGAGAAATGGACCAAGCAAAACGGACAATTCTGGTCTTTGCTCTCCGCCGAGTCGTTGCGAAGGCTGGGCGCTTCGCCCGAAGACATGGCCACCAAGCTGCTGGGCAACGAGGTCTTGTTCGCGGTTTGGCCACCCGACGGCGTCTCTCTTCACGGCGAGGCGCTTTTCTTGACGGAAGCGGCCGACGACCAACTGCTGAAAACCGTGTTCGATCGACTCGTCGCGGCCCACCGCGAGCGCGGCCAATGGAAGGCCGAACACCTGCTCGATCTCGACGGCCGGTCGCTGGTGGTCCACGAGGTCGAAACTCACGGCGATCAGCCTCGGCTTTTCCTGGCGGTGGCCGATCGGCTCGGAATCGTCGCCACGAACGAGCGACTCGTACGCGACGTCGTCGTACGGCGTACCACTTCCGACGTTCATCGCGGCACGCTCGGCGCTTTGCCCGCCTACCAGAACGCCGCCCGGCGATTGGCACCCAAAGCGGCCGTGCGGCTCTTCGTCAACCCGCGCGCTTGGGACCAAGTCCTGTCGGCCGACCTTGGCAAGAAGGACCCCGCCTCCGACGAGGCACGCACGCAAGCTGTGGTCGTCGAAACCTGGCGAGCCACCGAGTACCTGGTGGCTGGGCTTGAATTCGCTTCGAATCTGTCGCTCGAGGCATTCATCCGTTGGGACCGCCACGCCTTGCCCGAGGCCGTGCGCGAGATCGCCGATGCCGCAGAGGGGCCCAGCGAATTCCTCGAGCACGTGCCAGCCGGCGCCATCGTCGCGCTTGCCGGTCACGTCGACGGCGCACGACTGCTGCGGCGGTTCGGCATGCCTCGGCCAAGGGCCTCGACCGGCGCGACGTCGCCAACTTCCGGGTCCTCTCATGCACCCACGCCCGATCCCGGCGGGTTCGCCTTGCTCACGTTGGCCGGCGGAGTGGGACCCGATTTCGGCGCCTATCTCTACACGCACGGCCCCACGGCGCAAGCCGTGCAACGCGGCCAGACACGCGAGGCGCTCCCATTCGATTGCGTCGTGGGCCTTGGCACCCGATCGCTCGACCCCGTTGACGGGCGACCGGCACTCGCCGAACTGCTGGAGCCAATGTTGCACCGGGCCCTGGTGGTGGCGGCCGAATTGCACAATGCCGATCCCTCGTTTTCGACCCGGGCCGAGGTACGGTCGCGCGAGATGGAGGGTGGGCATTTGACGTCCGTTGTCGGGTTGGTTCCCTTCCCCGCCGGGCTTGAGGCTTCGTACACGGTTGTCGAGGGGCGCTTCCTGGCTGGTACATCGCCGGAGGCCGTAGGGCGCGCCGCCAGATTGTCCAGCAGCGAGTCGCTCGCCCACTCGCCGCGATTCAACTCGCATTTGAGTCCTCGATTGAACAAACCGAGCCAGCTCATCTACATCGATCTGACGGGCTTGCGGCAGTTGTTGGGCGCATCGGCGGAGGCGATCGATTTTCTCGCGGCGGCCAAGGGGCTCGACCGCCACGCCGCCGAGCGCAGCGGACGCGAATTGTTGGCGCTTTTGCAACTGGCCGACGCCCTGGTGGCCGCGGCGCAAATCGACCACGACGGCCTCGCGGCGGGAGTTCGCCTGGTCGCCGATGAGGACGACTTGTAGGGTGGGACAAGACCGCGGAGCGGATGCCGGCCCACCATTGCCGGACGATGGTGGGCCGGGAGACCCGCTGCGCGGGTGCCCGTCCCAAGGCGAGCTTGTCCCACCCTTTTCTAGGTTGGTCAAGGGGGTTATTTGAGCGATTGACGGTCCTCGATATCCGTGCCACGATCGGTCGTTTTTCGCGATTGCGAAAAGGATTTTTCATGGCGACGGTGCTGTGGAA
>DATLQY010000968.1:0-6574 GCA_035534975.1 Pirellulales bacterium | reverse complement strand
CGTGGAGCCGGACCACGGGAGGGACGGCGGGCTTTGCACGCTTGCGGTGCTAGCCTGGAAAACTGCTTCACCTGCCAGGCAAGCTGGCGAGGGGTCGCTGCAAAAGAAGTGTAGAACAACGAGGGCTGCCTCCCGGGGCTGAGGCCTCATTGTTCTACACAAGTCGCGAGTGATGCACCGCCCCGTTCACGGGGCCTCCCGCGAAGCGGTCATAGCCCCGGCATTCATGCCGGGGAAAACGGGAACACATTGTTATGTATTCAGCCCCGTTCACGGGGCTTACCATTGGCTTGGCTTAAGCCATCCTGGAAGCCCCGTGAATGAACGGGGCAAACCAGCAGCCGGTCGCTACAAGAGTAGTGTAGAAAAACGAGGGCTGAAGCCGAGGCCGGTCGGAATTCGTGAAACCCGATCGCCCTTGCGGTGGTATACTCCACCGGACGCCCAGCCGCGGGATCGGAGCCTTTCACGAACATGCCAGCCGACAGTAATCCAGCACCTCAACCGGGCCCGTTTGCGACCGTCGACGCGAATTGGGCGTGGCGGCGCTACGAACCTACGGCCGAGGCCCCCTGGGACCGCCAGCGGGCGGCCCACCTGCTCCGCCGGGCGGGCTTTGCGCCCACCTGGAACCAACTGGAAGAGGCCGTCCGCGCCGGTTGCGAAGTGACGATCGAGGGGCTGCTTGAGGGCGATCCCGGAAGTGAAGCGTTCTACGATCAGGCCGAAGCCTCGGCCGAGTCGCTCTTGGGGTCGAACAATCCGTCCAATCTGCCGGCCTGGTGGCTGAACGTCATGCTCCATACGCCGCACCCGTTGCGGGAGAAAATGACGCTCTTCTGGCACGGCCACTTCGCCACCTCGGCCGCCAAAGTCACCGACTCGCGGATGATGTTCCGCCAACACGGCTTTCTGCGTCAGCACGCCTTGGGGCGTTTCGGTCCTCTGCTTTCGGCCGTTTCGAAAGATCCGGCGATGCTCATCTGGCTCGATTCGACCACCAACCACAAGACCCATCCCAACGAAAACTTCGCCCGCGAGGTGATGGAGTTGTTCTGTCTTGGTTTGGGCGGCTTTACCGAACACGACGTCAAGGAGGCGGCACGCGCCTTTACCGGCTGGGAAGTGCGGCAGGGAGAATTCCGGTTCAATCGCTACCAGCACGATCTCGCCGCCAAGACCGTGCTGGGTAAGACCGGGTCTTGGACGGGCGACGACGTGCTCGGCATTCTGCTCGAGCAGCCGGCAACCGGTCGGTTCCTGGCGCGAAAGCTTTTCCGTTACTTCGTCAGCGACGCGGCCGATCCGTCGGAGGCGCTCGTCGAACCGCTGGCCCAGGGCCTGCGCGAGCACGGCTACGACATGCCCTGGCTGCTGCGGACGATGTTGGCTTCGAACCTGTTCTATTCGCCGCACGCACTGCGGCAGAAGATCAAGCCACCGGTGGATTTGGCCGTGGGGTTGATACGGGCATTGGAGGGGACGGCAAACACCTACGCGCTGGCCGACGATTTGCGAAACCTAGGGCAGGCGGTGTTCTTTCCGCCGAACGTCAAGGGGTGGGACGGCGGCACGGCCTGGATCAACTCGTCGACGCTCTTGGCCCGCGCGAACCTGGTCTGGGGCCTGGTCAGCGACGAGCCGAAGTACAAGACGCGCGTCCGCGCCGAGCGGCTCGCGGCCTTGAGCGGCGTCAACGATCCCGCCCAGCAAGCGCGACGGCTCGTCGAGCTGCTGATCTCGTTCCCGCTGCCCGATGAAGTTTACGTGCAGTTGGCGGCCATCGCGGCAGATGCCGGCGAGGGCGACCAGCGGCTTCGGTTGGCCCGTGTCGTGCAGGCGATCGCCACCTTGCCGGAGTTTCAATTGGCGTGATGAGAGAATTGACTAACGACAAATGACAAATGACAAATGACAAAAACGACGTAAGAGACACAAGCGACCCAGGCCGAACTTGACGCTGAACGCTGAATTCAACCTTCACCCTTCATCCTAATACCATGCTCACCTCCCGCCGCCGGTTTCTTCAAGCAACCTTGGGTTCCACGACGCTGCTGTCGGCCGGGCTGAGCGTGCCGGCCTTCCTTGCGCGGAGCGCCCGCGCGGCGGCGGAGCAGCCGACGGGTGGGTCGGGCAAGGTCCTGGTGGTGGTGCAATTGAGCGGCGGCAACGACGGTTTGAACACGGTCGTCCCCTACGGCGACGACGGTTATGGCCGCAACCGCATCGCCCTGCGGATACCCGCCGAGCAGGTGTTGAAGATCGGCGACCACCTCGGCTTTCACCCGCAAATGGAGGGCTTCAGTAAGCTCTTGAAGGACGGACGCATGGCGATCGTGCAGGGTGTCGGCTACCCGAACCCCGACCGTTCACACTTCCGTTCCATGGACATCTGGCACACGGCCAGGCCGGATGTCGAAGACAAACGCGACGGCTGGTTGGGCCGCTCGATTGACACCGGCGCGCGGGAGGCCGGCCAGGACGTGCCCGCCTTGCACCTGGGACCGAACGCGTTGCCTTTGGCGCTGGTGAGTCAGCAGACGCCGGTGCCGTCGGTCGAGTCGTTGGAGAGTTTCCGGCTACGGACCGAGGGGGGCGCGTTGCCCTTGTCGTCGCTTGGCAAGCTGGCCGAGGCAGCCCGTCCCGACGCGCCGCCACTCTTGGACTTTCTGCGCCGCGGCACTCTTTCGGCGTACGCTTCGAGCGAGCAGGTGCGGCAGGCGTTGAAAGAGGAGAAAACGGCGACGAGTTACCCCGACTTCGCCTTGGCGCAGAAGCTCAAGCACGTGGCGCAGCTCATCGACGCCGGCCTGAGCACGCGAATCTATTATGTGTCGCTCGACGGATTCGACACTCACGCCAACCAGGCCGCCGCGCACGCGGCGCTGGTCAACCAGCTCTCGGCCTCGGTTGCGTCCTTCGTCGACGACCTCGCGGCGCGCGGCCAGCTCGATCGCGTGCTGGTGCTTTCGTTTTCGGAGTTCGGCCGCCGCGTCCATGAGAACGCCAGCCAGGGGACCGACCACGGCACCGCGGCCCCCGTATTCCTCGCCGGAGGGCGCGTGGCCGCCGGAGTGGTTGGCGCGCACCCCAGCCTCACCGACCTCGACGGCGAGGGTGACCTCAAATTCCACACCGACTTCCGCCGGCTCTACGCCACGGTCCTCGACGGCTGGCTCGGTTGCCCCAGCCAGGCCGTGCTCGGGGCCCCCTTCGAGCCGTTGCCGTTGTTCAGGACGTAGAACCAATCCGCCACACTTTGCCCAACGATACCCGGATCCGGGTGGTTGATGGGCCGCGATTGGTGCTAGCAATGGTTTCTTGCCCTGCCATTCGTCGGTTTATTGGCCGTTTTCCGGGTACTGCCCACAAGCCCGCCGCGCAGTAGCCATTGCCGTCGATTTCCGATTCTGGTAAATCTCCCGCCGACCGCACGCGGGGAACGGGGCGCGCAGGGGGCCTTGCGCGCACGCCGCCCATTGCACCGGACTGGTGCCGCGTGCCGCGCGGCCCAAACGAGTGGAGGACTTGATGGCTCAGGATCGCAAGACGTTCTACGCCCGGGTGACGAACTCTTCCTGGATCCTGGGGGCAATCGCCACGGCGTCGTTCTACGCCATCGTCTTGCAGCCTTCGATGCGCGGGACGATCCTGCACCGCTACACGGCGGAGAACGCGGTCGACTACGTGATCGTCGCGCTCTTCATGTGGGGCTCCATCGATGTGATCTTGAAACTATTTTCGTTTCCCGCCGAGGTGCTCGCGATCAAGCAAAACTGGTTGCCGCCCCGCAAGGGGCGCGAGCCCGCCGCCCATGCCGCCGGCCTGCTGGAACAAGTTCGCTCGCGGACCCAGTGGTTGCAGGATTCGAGAGTCGGCAGGCGACTAGCTCTGGCGCTGGAATACGTGACGGAAAACGGTTCGGCCGACGAGTACCGGGAACACCTGCAATACCTGGCGGACCAGGATCTGGACGCCACGCACTCGAACTACACGCTGGTGCGCTTCGTCGTCGGCGTATCGCCGGTGCTGGGGTTTCTGGGCACCGTGGTCCACTTCGGCACGGCACTGAGCGGTATTTCGTTCGACGAGATGGCCGAGCGGTTGCCCGTGGTCGTGGGTGAAATGGGGCAGGCATTCAACACCACGACGGTCGCGCTGATGACCGCCATGAGCATGATGTTCGCGCTGTTCCTGTGCGAGCGCACCGAACGAGGCATCATCCGTTCGATCGACCGGCTGGTCGAGCGCGAGCTGTTGAACCGGTTCGAAATCAAGGACGTGAACATCGTTCCGTTTCTTTCGGTCATTCGTTCGGCCAACGAAGATGCGCTGCAGGCGATCGCCGCGACGCTCCAGCGCCAGATCGAGGTCTGGACGCGGGCGTTGGATTCGATTTTTCGGCGGTTCGACGAGCGCCAGCAGCAGGAGCTGCGCGGTTGGCAAAGCGCGTTGGCTTCGCTCCAAGAGCGCCATCAGGCCTACGACGCCGCGCACGAGGAGCGGTTGCGGCAATGGCTTGCGCTGCTCGAATCGCGTCAGGACAAGCACCTGGCCGGCGTGCAGATGACGCTGGAAAAAGTGATCGCTTTCCGGGGCGATTTCGCGGCGCTGGCGAAGACGCTGGAGGGAATTGCGCGCGGCGAAGGCAAGTTGACCGAGCTACAAGCGGTGCTCTCCGACAATCTGCGCGTGCTGCGCGAAACGCAGCAGATCGACGACGCATTGCACGGTCTGACCGCGGCGATTCACCTGATGACCGCCCGGCACCATCTGGGCGTCGCCCCCGACACGGCCGCCGCGTAGGGTAATTAAGGCCGCCGCGTGCCGAACGGGAGCTTCTTCCATTCGACCTTACGGTCGATTCGTTCGCCCCGGCCAATGGTGATCACCCATTCGATTTGGTCGTAGCCGCGGCGCCGCGCGACCACCCGGTGCTTGCCCGGCGACAGCGAGATCATGGCCGGATTCCCCGTGGGAATTGCCATCGGCTCGTTGTCCACGTTCAATCCGCACCCTTTGCGATCGCCACGCCAGTCGAGCGCCAACGTGCCCGGC
Source organism: Pirellulales bacterium (assembly GCA_035534975.1). Lineage (GTDB taxonomy): Bacteria > Planctomycetota > Planctomycetia > Pirellulales > JAICIG01 > DATKSN01. Next base: position 1,516 of record DATLQY010000968.1, on the reverse strand, counting down.
CGCGTCAGCCAGAGGAACAAGCCGATGATCGGCAACGAAACGGCGACGCCGACCGCGACGCCGACGACCAGGTTCTTGCGGCCAAAGTCGCCACGCCGCAAGCGAATGGCGCCCGAAGGTCGACGTGACGATTGTGAAACGACGGAAGGCGGCGTTCCCAATGGCGTCGATGCAAAATCGGGTGGTACTGGAACGACCGGCGGCGTGATCAGCGTGGCCTTTGGCAAGGCCGGCGGCGGTGGCGAACGCCGTGGCGGCAATGTGGGCGGCGCGGGCGGCACCGACACTTCGACCTGCGGCGCCGCCCAGGGCGCTACCCAGGGCGCAGTTTCGGTCTCCGTTTGGTTTGCCAGTTGGGTCAGGAACGTATCTACCGCGACATCGACGGCCGACACCGCTTCTTCGTACTGCGCCTCAACCGGCGGATTGTGCAACAAGGGCGCGATCACCGCGGTGTGACCCTCCGACGCGAACGGCAACAGCGCCTCGGCCACTTCGGCCGGCGTCTGGTAGCGGTCGAGCGGCGCCCGCGCGACCATTCGCGCGACCACCTCGTCGAGTCCTTCCGGAACGTCTTCCCGAAGACTGCTCAGGGGCGGGGCGTCGCGCGTGAGCCGGGCCATCAGCTTCTGCACGGCGTCGTCCCCGGGAAAGGCCGATTCGCCCGTCAACAGGCGGAACAACGTGCAGCCCAGGCTGAAAATGTCCGAGCGGATATCGGCCTTGCGGTTATCCTCGGCCTGTTCCGGGGCGACGTAGTCGGGCGTGCCGAGCAACTGGCCGCCCGTCGCCAATTGGGCATCCTCGGTCGTCTCGACGTCCATCAGGCGTGCCAGGCCCATGTCGAGGATTTTGACGACCGGCCGGCCCGAGGCCGGGTCGCCGTCGACCAGCATGTTTTCGGGCTTGATATCGCGATGAACCAGCCCGCGCTCGTGCGCGTGCGCCAGAGCCAGCGACGCCTGCCGGGCGCACTCGCACGACCAGGCCACGGGCAACTTGCCGTACTCTCGCAGCCAGGCCCGCAGGTCGCGACCATGGCCGTATTCCATTACCAGGAAGTAGGTGCCCGCCGCGCAGTCGGCGTCGTAGGCGGTGATGATGTTCGGGTGGTTCAGCGCGCAAACGAGCCGTACCTCGCGTTGGAAGCGTGCGGCGGCGGCCGGATTCTTGACGAGCGAGCGGGCCATCACCTTCAGGGCCACGGTGCGGTCGGTCATGGGGTGATGGGCCTTGAAGACGACTCCCATGCCACCGCCGCCGAGTCTTTCGAGAAGCTTGTACTTTCCCATGAAGAAAGCGTAACGCCCGGAAAGGAGCTGCCGCGCCTGCCACTCGGTAATGCAACCATGGTCGACCAGTTGCCTGGCCAGCCGCGGGGGCGTCAGCCCCCTCTCGGCGGCCATGCGCGCGGCGACCTCGGCCAACTGCTCCGCGGTGAGCAGCCGGCTTTTCTTCAAGAGCTCGCGAAACGCTTCGCCTGGGGTAGCATCCACGTTGGGTGTCCTTCAGCCGC
>DATLQY010000967.1:0-48780 GCA_035534975.1 Pirellulales bacterium | reverse complement strand
TGAATAAGGCCACCGGCATGGGTTCGGCAATGTCGAGAGGCGACCCGACGGGCTTCGGGCCCGGCGGACTGGGAGGCGGAGACCAGGCCGACTTCGAAAGTCTGATCGAGCTGATCACGTCCACGATCGCGCCCACCACCTGGGCCGAAGTCGGCGGTCCCGGCACGATCAACGAATTCAAGGGGAACCTGAGCCTGGTCGTGAGCCAGACCCAGGAGGTCCACGAGGAAATCGCCGATTTGCTCGACCAGCTTCGCCGTTTGCAGGATTTGCAGGTCACCATCGAGGTCCGGTTCATCAGTCTCAACGACAACTTCTTCGAAAGGATCGGGGTAAGCTTCGACCTCAACATACCGACCTATTCGCAAAAGCCGTTCGCTTTGTTTGGTCAACAAACCTCCGAAGTTCCGATCACCACGCCGACCGCCTTCCCCCCGCCGGGCCAAAACCGCGATTATTCGCTGCCCGAGTTTCAGACGAACCAAGGGGTGACGGTCGGCATGGCGACGGCCACCACCTACAGCGCCAACCTCGACATCCCGGTGCAACAGGGGAGCTTTCCGCTGGCGATCCCTCAATTCGGCGGCTACCAGGCCGGTGCCGGCGCCCAGCTCGGTTTCGCGATCCTCAGTAAGCTGGAGGCGTTCTTCTTCATCGAAGCCTCGCAGGGTGACCGCCGCAGCAACGTGCTGCAAGCTCCTAAAGTGACCTTGTTCAACGGCCAAAGGGCATTCGTGCAGGACTTGACGTACACGCCGTTCGTGATCAGCGTGATCCCGGTGGTGGGCGCTTTCGCGGCGGCCAACCAACCGGTGATCCTGGTGCTCAACGAGGGATCGGCCTTGTCGGTGCAAGCGGTGGTCTCCAACGACCGGCGCTTCGTTCGCTTGACGTTGGTCCCCTTCTTCAGCAAGATCACCGCGGTCAATACCTTCACCTTCACCGGCTCAAGTTCCAGCACCCAATCGGCGAGCCAGGAAGGTCCCAGCGACCTGACGACGGCGCGGAGCAACTCGCAGGCCAACACTTCCGAGGGCACGACCGTGCAGTTGCCGTCGTTTGCCGTGTTCTCGGTCGCCACCACCGTCAGCGTGCCTGACGGCGGCACGGTGCTCTTGGGCGGCATCAAGCGCTTGAGCGAAGGCCGAAACGAGTTCGGCGTGCCGCTGTTGAGCAAGATCCCCTATGTGAACCGCTTATTCACGAATACGGCCACCGGTCGCGAGACGCAGAGCCTGATGATGATGGTCACGCCCCGCATCATCATTCTGGAAGAGGAAGAAGAAAACCTGGGCATTCCGACCGCGCCGTAAACGTCCACCGACAACGAGAATGTTCCCTCCTGGGCCAGCGCGGCCCGCAAAGAGCCGCGCTGGCTTTTTGTCTTTGGTCATTGGTCATTTGTCACTGGTCATTGGCCTTTGGCCTTTGGTCAATCGTCGCACTTTTGACCTTTCCAGATTTGAATAGGCTATAACCATCAGGGACCGTACAAGTTAGTTCCTGGAGCCAACCTCTTGAAACCCAACCAGTGGATCACCTGCGGCGCCGTGCTCGCAGGTTTGGCCGTCATCACCGGGGCGTTCGGAGCGCACGGGCTCGAGGCGTTTCTCAGCAACGGCGAGGGGTTTGTGCAGGAGTTGCTTGCAAAACGGTTGGAGAACTACGAAACGGCCGTGCGGTACCAGATGTACCATGCCCTGGCGTTGGTCTTGGTGGGGTTCGCGGCGATCTATCGACAATCGCAATGGCTCAACGCGGCCGGTTGGGGGTTCGTCGCCGGCACGGCGCTTTTTTCCGGTTGCCTCTACGCCATCGTCTTCGGCGCGCCTCATTGGCTTGGGCGGGTAATCCCGGTCGGCGGCCTGGCCCTCATCGTCGCCTGGTTGGCCTTTGCCGTAGCCGCGTCGTCAGCCGGTTCGGCGGACCGACGCTCCGAGTCTTGACGCGGCGAGTCCATTGGCTAGACTCGATGTGAGGAAATTCGGCCGTAGATGTAGAACGGAATTCATTCCGTTTTCCCGTGGGCAGGTTTTCGAACACGCCAACGGAATGAATTCCGTTCTACGGACGTGGCCGCCCCCACGAGGCTGGAAAACTGACCTACCGCGTTCACTTCGACCAAGGGAGGCGCGACGTTGCTCAATATTAAATTCCGTTACGGTGCGTCGCGGCGGTCGCCCAGTTTAATCCTTGCCTTAACGAGTCTGATGACGTGTGGCGCCGATTGGCGACAGTTTCGCGGCAACGATTCGACCGGCGTTTCGACGGAAAGCTCGGTGCCGACTTCATGGGGCCAAACGCTCGTTGACGGAAGGGGCGAGAACATCGCCTGGCGGGCCGACCTTCCGGGCCGCGGCGTCTCGAGTCCCATCGTCGTTTCGGGCACGGTGATCGTCACCGCGTCAAGCGGTTACAAACAAGACCGCTTGCACGTGCTCGCGTTCGACGCCGCGACGGGTACACCGGCCTGGCAGCGGCAGTTCTGGGCCACCGGCCGTACGCTCTGCCATCCCACGATGGCCGTCGCCGCGCCCACGCCCGCCAGCGACGGACAGCGCATCTTCGCATTCTTCTCCTCGAACGACATGGCTTGCCTCGACCTGGAAGGGAACTTGCTCTGGTTCCGAGGGCTGGCGTTCGACTTTCCCACGGCCGGCAACGACGTTGGGATGGCGGCTTCACCCTTGGTCGCCGATGAAACGGTCGTGGCGCAAGTCGAGGACCTTGGCGAATCATTCGCCACCGGGCTCGACGTTCGAACGGGTGAATCGCGCTGGCGAATCGCGCGTGGCAAGGCGATGAACTGGAGCTCGCCCGCCCTCTGGCGAGGCAAGACGTCGGCCGACGACGTTGTGTTGCTGCAATCGCCCAAGGAGCTCTCCGCCAATCATCCGCGCACGGGCAAGCAGCTTTGGTCACTTCCGTTCGCCGCGAGCAATATCGCTTCGGTCGTCGCGGACGGGAACGGCATCTTCGTACCCGCCGACGGGCTGACGGCGCTTTCGCGCCAGCCCGGCAACCAGCCTCCCAAGGTCCACTGGCAAGATGCAAAATTGGCTCCGACCAATTCCAGCCCGATCATCAACGAAGGCCGGATCTACACGCTCAACAGCGCTTCGGTGCTGACGTGCGGCGACACATCGACCGGTAAGGTCCACTGGCGGCTACGGTTGGCCGGACCGTTTTGGGCCACGCCGGCGATCGCCGCCGGACATGCCTACTGTGTGAACGACAAGGGCCTGGCCCAAGTGGTGCGGCTCGGGGCCGGCGACGGCGGCGACCCGGGAGAACTGGTCAGTGAGTACGATTTCGGCGAGCCGATCCTTGGTTCGCCCGCCGTCGCCGACGGCGCGCTCTATTTCCGTAGCGACGCCCACCTGTGGAAGGTCGCCAAGCCGTAGCGAGGTTGACATGTCCAGACGCAAAACCTGGCGTGAAAAACTTGCCGACGACAAGGATCTGCCGAAGGTGGTGCCGATTGCGGGCAAGATGCAGGCCCGTTGGGGACGCGGCACAGTGGCGATTCCAGCCCCGCGCGAGGTCGATGCGATCATGAAGCGCGTGCCGCGCGGCAAGCTGATCACGATCAACGAGATCCGCGCGATCGTGGCCCGGGAACACGGTGCGACGATCGGCTGCCCGATTTGCACCGGTATTTTTGCCTGGATTGCCGCCCACGCCGCCGAAGAGGCCGCCACCGACGGTAAGGTCCGAATCACTCCCTACTGGCGCACGCTCAAGACGGGCGGCGAGTTGAACCCGAAATACCCCGGTGGCGCCCGGCAATTGAAGCTGCAACTGGAAGCCGAAGGACACCAGGTCGTCGCCAAGGGAAAGCGGTTCGTCGTCGCGGACTATGAGAAACGGTTGTTCGTCAAGCCGTGATCCAGATGTACGCCGACCAAGCCACAGGATTGACGAGCTGCTAGTCGGCCTCCCGGCTTTCGCTCCCGGCTTCTCTCGCACCTTCTTTTGCTGACTCGCTTGCTTGGCTGAACGGAAATGCGGCAACACGGATGCCCAGGTAGTTGATGCGGCGCGTGGGCCGGGAGTTCTCGCGGTACGCCGACCGGCAGTCCGCGGCGCCGTAGTTCCAGCCGCCGCCCCGGTACACCCGGATCGAGCCCTGGGGCGAGCCGGTCGGATCTTCGCCAGGGACGCCTTCAACTGCGTCACCCGCGTACCCGCTGTACCAATCGTAACACCACTCGAACAGATTTCCATGAAGATCAAACAAGCCACGCACGCTTGGCCGCAGTTGGCCCACGGCATGCGACCGCTTTTCGGAGTTTTCCAAAAACCAGCCATAACGTCCCAGGAGTTGCACTTCGTTGCCGAACGAATATGCCGTGTTCGTTCCACCGCGGCAGACCACTTCCCATTCGGCTTCCGTCGGCAATCGAATACCCCTCCGATCGAGGCCAATCCTTCGGGTTGCCCTCGGCGTCCTTGGCCAGCGTCTGGGGATCGACATAGCATTGGTCAGATTCCGGCATGTGCGCCTGCTCGGTCAGCCACCGGCAGTAGCTGACCGCTTCGAACCAGCTCACGCCGAACGCCGGTTCCTCCCGGGAAAGTTGCCGCGAGAGCTGCTTTTCCCAGGCGTCGTGACGATTGGTATTGTTAGCACCATCAAAGGAGCGAATTTGTTCCCATGTGATTTCACGATCTCCGACGGCGAGCGGGCGCATCAGCTTGACGCGATGCAATCGTTCGTCCGCCTGTCGATCCGCCTCATCGGGCGCCGAGCCAATCAGGTACTCGCCCGCCGGAAAGACCACGAACGTGATGTGGATGTCCGTGGTTCCGCCTTCATGCGGCGTAGGCGATGGGGTTAACGAGGAATTCCTGCCGACGTTGGAGGCACCGCAAGTAGGCGGAACCACGAACCGCTGGGTGTACCACTGGCGATCAGGAGCGTACGCCAGGGGCGTTTGGTCGACCTTTCTTGCCAGCGCGTCATTCTTCCAACGGCGCAAGAGCCAGCCTGTCGCGCCGTGAATGGCGGAACTTGGGTCACTGCCGTACCAATTGGCCAGTTGCTCGACAAAGGCACCGCGATGGGCCTCTGGCAAGTCGGTCAAATCGAACTCGCCCAGCGCCAAGAGCAAGCCGAACAACACGCCATCGTCGGTCCACCGCGCGGCGCCCGTCTTGGTCTGCCGTACCGTCTCGGCGCGCGTCACGCAATCGAGCAGCTCCGCCGGCGCGACGCCGCGGGCGCGGCAGCGGTGGATGAATTGCGTTCGGGCTTCGGGATCGTCACCGCGCAGCCCGCCGCCAGTATCCCCGCGCAGCGCGTCGAAAATCGCTTCACGTCCGCCTTGCTTCAGCAGTGCGATGGCGGCGCCGGCCCTGCGCCGGCCCAAGGCCAGGCGCGCCATTTGGGGCAGATCGGCGTCGGGATGTGTGCGCACCAGGCCCTGTAGAATCTCTCGCGCCGCGGCATCGCCCTGCTTCTGCAGGACCGGAAAGAGATTGAGGAACTGCTCCCCCTCGGCGTCGACCACCAGCTCCGCCAGCGTGGCCGGGCTGTTGGCGGCGTATTGCGCGAGGATGCTCGCGGCCAGGTCGCGCTCGGTGGCGTTGCGCTGCTGATCACGGAACACGGCGCCCAGGGGAGCGAGCAACAGGTTGGCCAGGGGCGAGAATGCCTCGAGCAGCGGCTCGTACTGGCTGGGGTCCAGCCACGCCTCGGCCAACCACTGCGTTTGCGCAGACCATTCAGCAGGCGAGCCTCTGTTTCCTCGGCGGTAGCATCGATGTAGACGGCGATCACGTCTGTGGACAGACGAGGCAACAAGCCTGCTTTCACCAGCGACGATTTGCCGCAGCCCGATGGTCCGTAGATCAAGCCCACCGGGAATGTCTTGTCGGCGTCGGTTTCCTCGATCTTGGTCTTCCAGAACCTCAGACTGTCGGGCAAGCCGTCTCGATCGCGGGGACCGGGCAACAATTCGAGGAAGAAGTCCGCGTCGTGCTCGTCGAACGAACGCAAGCCCTTCGGCACGATCATGATCGGCTGGCTCTCGGAGGCTGGAGGCGTCAGGCGATTGGCTTTGGGCGTAAGGATTTCGAAGGCAGGGGTCAACGCGACCGCCGGCGGCTCCCTGATCCGTTCCGCGCCGAAAGCCTGACGCCGATCGCCTGTCGCTTGCTCCCCCATCCAGTGCCGCAGGTCGTCCGCCAGGTCCTTCGCCGTCGAGTAGCGCTCGGAGGCTCGCTTGGCCAGCGCCTTCTGGCAAATCCGCTCCAACTCCTTGTGGATCTTGTCGTCGTGCTGCCTGGGCGGGCGAGGTTCGTGAGTCGTTACCTGCTCCCGCAATTCTTCCTGGCTGTTGCCCGTGAATGGCCTTCGCCCGACCAACAATTCATAAAAGACCACGCCCAGGCTGAAGATGTCACTGCGGCCATCGACTCGATGGCCTTCGCCACGAGCCTGTTCTGGACTCATGTAGGCGGGCGTACCGGCGTGCTTCGGCCCCTTGCCCAGATCCTGTTCCCGCAGCGCCAGCCCGAAATCGACCACGAACGGCTGGCCATTTTTGTCCAGCAGGATGTTTCCCGGCTTCACATCCCGATGAACGAGCCCTTGCTTATGGGCGTAGTGCAAGGCTTCGGCCACCGTCGCCACCAGTTCAGCCGCTTGCGCGCTTGACAGACGAAACTTCTTGAGCGTTGCCGAGAGGTCGGCTCCCTCGATGTACTTGGAGACCACATAGCAGGGGAACTCATCCGTGCTGCCAATGTCGTAGACTGGCACGATGTGCGGATGGTCCAGGTTGGCCACGGTGCGGGCCTCCGCCAGGTACGCCTGCGCGTCTTCAGGGCGGGATACGAGCCTGGCGTGCGGCACTTTGACCGCTACCCGCCGGTCAAGCTGTTCATCGTGGGCCAGAAAGACGAGGCCAAATCCTCCCTGGCCCAGCAGAAGTTGAACCTTGTAGCGCCCGATCCTGGCTGGAAGACTCGGCGGCGCGGCATCAGCAGGAGGGGCCTCGTCTGACGCTGTGAAGGCTCGCGTCACTCCCAGCGGTTCTTTGTCGTTCATGCTTGGTTCGCGTATGCGGACGATCCGAATGACGACGTCATGTCACATTTGCGCACCACCGCGGCTGATTGTACTCGATGGCGAATCTTGTTTCACCCCGTGCCCGGAGCGCATCGCCGCCCGGCAGATCGCGGCGTCGAGGAGCCAGCCGCCACCCCGGTGCATCCGGTAAGGTGCCGGACGTTCATTCGAGTGCATCCAACGCGCCGACGACCGCCTCGCGGCCTACCGCCGGCACTTGACAAGTGAAATCGCGGCAGACGTAAAGCGCGACGCCCGACGCCGGGACCGGCTTGCCCGCGAAAATCGCATCGAGCCGCGACGACGACGCGGAACCCGGGCGCCGGGCGACGACCTTGTTGGGCAAGTAACGCCGCCGTAGCTCGACCAGCACCGCCGCAACGTCCGTGTCGCTCGCGGGAGCCATGAGCACCAGTTCCGGGGAGGGGCCAATCTCGAAATCGAGTGCGATCAGGAGCTGCCCGGCGGCGGTCGGATGGCGCGACATCACCTCGCTGAACGTAGCGAGAGTTCGTCCCGCGGCCGCCAGGTAATCGGCCCGGCCGCAGAGCTTGCCCAGCCGCAACAGCGCCGTGGCCGCCATCGCGTTGCCGCTTGGGGTCGAACTGTCGTGTACCTCCTTTGGCCGCGTGATCAGCGTCTCGTGATCGGCGGCGGTGTAGAAGAAGCCGCCAAGGTCGGCGTCGGCAAACTGGGCCAACATCACGTCGGCGAGCTCGACGGCCAGGTCGATCCAATGTTCGTCGAAGCCGGCCTCGTAAAGGCTTACCAGCGAATTGGCCAGGCAGGCATAGTCATCGAGATAGGCGTCGAACCGCGCCCGGCCGGCGCGCCACGAATGCAAGAGCCGGCCGTCGCCGCGGCGCAGGTTCTTGGAAATGAACTCCGCGGCCGCCGTCGCGGCCGCCAAGTAGCGAGGCTCGCTAAATACGCCCGCCGCCTGCGCCAAGGAGTCGATCATCAGCCCATTCCAGCTCACGAGCACCTTGTCGTCCAAGCTGGGCCAGACGCGCCGGCCGCGGACTGCCAGCAACTTCCCACGGCCCAGTGCCAACTCGGCCGCCAGATCGGCCGCGTCGCGGTCGAGGATTTTCGCGCACTGGGCGAGCGTCTTGGGGAGATTGAGAATGTTCCGTCCTTCGAAGTTCCCCTCCGGGCTGACGTCGTAGACGTAGCAGAAAGTCTTGGACGCCGCCTCGCCGAGCACCTCACGAACTTCGTCCGGAATCCAGACGTAGAACTTTCCTTCTTCTCCTTCGCTGTCGGCGTCCTGCGTGCTGTAAAAGCCTCCGTCGGGTCCGGTCATCTCGCGGAGCACGTAGTCGAGCGTTTCGCGGGTGACGCGAGCATAGTCGTCGCGGCCCGTCGCCTGGTACGCTTCGAGGTAGCAACCCGCCAAAAGCGCGTTGTCGTAGAGCATTTTCTCGAAATGCGGCACCAGCCAGCGCTCGTCGACCGAGTAGCGGTGGAAACCGCCTCCAAGCTGGTCATAGATACCGCCCGCGGCCATTTTGTCGAGTGTGAGCGACACGAGCCCGATCAGTTCGTCGCGAGGCGCGCGCCGCCAAAGCCGCAATAACACACGCAGATCCATTGGGTGCGGGAACTTGGGGGCGGTGCCGAAACCGCCATGCCGATGGTCGAAGATTCGCTCGAGCGCCGCTTCGGCCGCGATGAGGGGTTCAAGCGAAAGCTTGCCCGCCGCCTGCCCAAGACTGGCCGTTTTTTGCAACTCGGCGGTAAGTTGCGCGGCCTGATTGCGCACCACGTCACGCCGCTGGAGCCAGGCTTCCGAAACCGCCGCCAGCACCTGGTCGAAGCCTGGCATGCCCATTCGCCCTGTTGGCGGCCAGTACGTGCCGCCGTAGAACGGCTCCAGATCGGGTGTCAGGAACATCGACATCGGCCAGCCGCCGCGGCCGGTCATCATTTGGACGGCCTGCATGTAGATCTGGTCGAGGTCGGGCCGTTCCTCGCGATCGACCTTGATGGGCACGAATCCCTCGTTCAACGCGCGCGCGATTGCTTCGTTCTCAAAGCTCTCGTGCTCCATCACATGGCACCAATGGCAGGCGGAATAGCCGATTGAAAGGAAGATCGGCTTCTGTTCTGCCTTGGCCCGCTCGATCGCCTCTGGTCCCCAGGGGTTCCAGTCGACAGGGTTGTTGGCGTGCTGCAGCAAGTACGGGCTGGTTTCGCGAGCGAGACGATTGGGCATCGGTGCGGGGAAAGTCCGAGGTCGGAGGTGGGAAGTCGGAAGTCACTTGAAGGTTCGCTTCGTGTCCGGAAACTCACCCTGTCGGACCTCATCGCGGTAACGCGTGACGGCCTGGATGATCGTACCCCGCAGGTCGGCGTAGGCCTTGGCGAAGCGTGGCACGTAACCATCGGTCAGACCGAGCATGTCGTGGGTCACCAGCACCTGGCCGTCGCAGCCCGCTCCGGCGCCGATGCCGATCGTAGGTACGGACACGGCCGCCGTGATTTGCGACGCCAGTTCGACGGGGATGCATTCGAGCACCATGGCGAAGGCCCCGGCCTGTTCGGCGGCCCGAGCATCGGCCAGTAGCCGCTCGGCGTCGCGTTGCACCTTGTAGCCCCCCAACTGGTGGACGCTTTGCGGACGCAATCCGCAATGGGCCATTACCGGAATACCGGCCGAGACCAGGGCGGCGATCGTTTCGGCTTGCTCGACACCCCCTTCGAGCTTGACCGCCTGGCAGCGCGTTTCCTTGAGAATGCGGCCTGCGCTGGCCACCGAATCGCGTCGCCCCAGGTGACCGCAAGGGAACGGCATATCGACGACCAACAAAGCGTGCCGTACGGCGCGGCCCACCATTTCGGCATGGTAGATGATCTGGTCGAGCGTCACGTGCAGTGTGTTGGGGTGGCCCTGCACGACCATCGACAGGCTGTCGCCCACGAGAATCCCCTCGATTCCGGACGCGTCGAGCAGGCCGGCCAAGGTAAAGTCGTAGGCGGTCAGCATGCTTATTTTCCGGCCGGCCGCCTTGAACGCGGTGAACTGCGGCACGGAAATCTGCGGCACGGTGATCGAAGGTTGGTCGAGCGTCATGTCCGCATTGTGGCGATTTGTGGCTCGAATGGCAACCGTGGGGTAGATTTCCAAGGAGCCATAGCCGTACCGTTATATAGGTACATCATGGCGGAAAATGTGGATGCGCGACCGCTTTGCACGCGCGCGACGAACGTGGTATCCTGAAAGCGTTCAGAACTGCTGCCCGAGCCCATTGAAGGAACCGAGGAGGCCACTCGTATGTCGCGCCGCACCCGTTCGGTCGTTTCCGTCTTCGCCGGCGTATCGCTGGCCATGTCGTGCGTCCCCTTGTTTGCACAACAAGACGACTACCAGGAAGAAGGTACGGTCACGGGCGTGAGTGACACGGGCCTGTTCGTGACCGATGCCAAGAATAATCGAGTTTTGGTGCAAACGAATCCGATGAAGTGCAGCGTTACGGTGGCGGGTACGGCCGAGCCGGAGTTTTTGAAGGGTGGGCTGTTCGTGCGATTCGAGGCCAAGCTCGACAAGAAGGGCAACGTAAAGGAGGACGTCTCCAAACTGGCCATCGTCGTGCTGTCGGAGAACAACCAACTGAGGTGTGAACCCGATATCCAGCCGGAAGAGGAACTCGAGGAGCTGGAAAAGAAAGGCCCGGTGAACTACCTCATCATTGGCAGACTGAAGAGCTTCAAGAAGGGCGAATTGCTGGTCGCCACCCCGGTTAAGGACATCAAGGCCAAGCTGGCCGACAAACCCGAGATCACGCTCGACGTCGACGACCTGAGCCTGGTGAGTGAAGGCGACAAGATCGAGATCAAGGGCAAGTTGCGGCGAGCCTTCGGCGCCGCCGCCGCGGCGACCCCCGGCTTCGTGCTTGCCGATGAAATCAAGGTCACGCTCGCCAAGCCGCTGGTTGGAAAGAAATCCGCCACGAAGAAAAAGGCCAAGAAGACGGCGGAAAAGAAGCCGAAGAAGAAGGCCAAGAAACCAAGCGCCGACGACGGCTTTGATCTCTAGCAAAGCGGAATTCGCCAAGCCCGTGGCGGAGCGCGTCCATGACGGAATTCGGCGGTGAAGAGTCGTTTACGGCACCGCCTGATCGGCTCTTCGCACTGCTGACTGACCTCGACCAGTTGGCCGCCACGATTCCAGACCTGGTTTCCTCCGAGCGATCCGACGAGCGAACGCTGAAATGCGTCGTCAAGCCGGGCTTTTCCTTTCTGCGGGGGACACTCAAGCTATCGATCACGCTGGCCGATTTGCAACCGAGCGAGTCGGCCGCGATGGATGTTGCCGCCCAGGGGATCGGCGTCGCCATGCACATTGTCTCGCAACTGCGAATCGCCGCAGAGGACGACGGTTCGCGGCTGACCTGGACCGCGCGGATCGAGCGGATGTCAGGCCTGGTCGCCACGATCAGCCCGGCACTCGTGCGGGCCGCCGCCGACCGGACGGTTCGGCATGCCTGGCAACAGGTCCGCACACGACTGGGAGAATGACCCGCCACGCAGCTCGACCGCTATCGCACCCCTCCCGTCCGTGCGGGATGCTGGTGGTCCGTCAGGGCGCCACGTCCCAGATCCTGACCGTCCGATCTTTACTCGACGAAGCCAGCCGCTTTCCGTCGGGGCTGAAGGCTACGCCCCCAACCGCGTTACCATGTCCTTTGAGCGCGCGCAGTTCCTGGCCCGTCGTGGCGTCCCACAGTTTCACCAGCTTGTCCCAACCCGCCGTAGCCAACCGCTTGCCGTCCGGACTGTACGCCACTCCGCTGATTCCGATCAGTCCATTTAACATGAGCACCATCTTGCCGGTCGTCGCATCGCGCACGTCGACCCCAGTCGGGCAAACCGAGGCTAGACGCGTTCCATCCGGGCTGAACGCAACGCAGAGGACCTGGTCGGCGTTTTGCACCGTGAGCAGTTCCTCGCCGGTGACCGTGTTCCAGACTTTGATTTTATCGTCGCGGCCCCCGGCGGCCAGCCGCTTCCCATCGAGGCTGAAGGCCACGCTCAACGGCATACTAGCGTCGAGCGAGAGGATCTCGTTGCTCCCTTCAGGATCGTCCTGATCGTCGTCCCAGACTTTGACCGAATTGTAATTCGCCGCGGCCAATAGCCTCCCGGCCGGACTGAACGCCACGCTCATGAATATACTCTCGCGGACGTGAGAACGCCCACGGCGACCCGAGACCACGTTCCACACGTCAACGGCATTGTTCCCGGGGCCTGCCGACGCCACTTTCTTCCCGTCGGGGCTGAATGCCACGGCCTGCACATAGCCGTCACCCCTCTGATTGACATTGTCGACTTGCCGATTCAACGTGAGCAACTCCAGCCCCGTCGCCGCTTCCCAAACCTTGACCGTCTTATCGCGACTCGACGAGGCCACGAACTTCCCGTCCGGGCTGAACGCCACGCCGGTGACCCAGTCGGCATGTCCGATCAGGATGAGCGGCTTCCGCTCGGCGTTCGCGGCGTGCTCAGTTGAGCTTGTCGCCAGGGGGGCAACGGCCTTGGGATACGGCAAAACCTTCAGCCCGACGAGCACATGCCCGCGGCGCCACGCTTCCTCCTCAGGTTCCACGCCCGGCTCGAGTTGCGAGCTGACGAGCGTTTCCGCGTGTTTACGGTCCGCGTGCGGCAAGTAGACCGCCTTCTTGACGAGATCCCCCGCCGCGGCGCGTTGGATATCCTCCGTGAGGAGGTTGAGCGGCACCAGATGCTGCCGCAGATAAGCCTCGGTCTCCGGAATGATCGACCAGACGGCAACCACGACGGTCAACTTCAACTCCGGATGATCGGGGATGTTTCTCAGCGTGAGCACGTGCAATCCCCGGGACGCGAGATTCAAGCGCCCCGGCGATGTGAGCGACTCGTCATCATTCACAGCGAGCACCGCTCCGGCGGGGAAGGTGAACTCCAATTCGACTTCGTTGGTCTTGTGTTCCGTGGGTGTAGTTTGCGAGTCGGATTGCCGGGGCGGTGTCGTGGCGACCAGAGGCCCCGGGAGCGTTGGATCGACCACCCCCGACTTCGCGACGGAATCATGACTTTGCTCGTCTTCGCCCAGGCGCGTCGACGACAAATCCGCCAGGCGCGGCTTGGCCGAACCTTGCCACAAGAACGATCCAAGCAGACAGATCCCAATGGAAGCGATCATCGCCAGGGTCCCTTTCAGTTGAGAAATTCGTCGCCGTTTCGGTTGAATCGCCGAAGTAGGAGCCAACGAGGCCGGCAGCGGAACGACATTCGGTTGGTGGACATGAGCCAGGCATTGTTCCAGCAGGCCCGCGACTTCCGCCGCGCTCCCAAACCGTCGATCGGGCGACTTCTCGTGCAGCCGACACACGAGTCCTTCGAGCCACGCCGGAACATCGGGATTAACTTCGCGAATGGGCCGCGGCTCGGCATCGCTGATTCGGCGCAGCACGCCCAGGGCGGTTTCAGCGCGAAACGGCGGGTGTCCCGCACCGGCGGCGTACAAAACGCTGCCGAGACTGAACAGGTCCGAGCGAGCATCGGTCGGATCGCCGCGGGATTGCTCCGGCGACATGTACTGCGGCGTGCCCGCCACCACTCCGCTGCGCGTGAGCGAGCCGTCGTCGGCCGCACGCGCCAGACCGAAATCGGTCAGCAGGACGCGATCGACCCCTTTCTCCAGCAGGATGTTGGCCGGCTTCACGTCGCGATGCACGAGTCCTTGCGCATGGGCCGCGGCGAGGCCGGACGCCGCCTGTACGCCGATCCGCAAGATTTCCTTCAATTCCAGGGATCCTTGTCGGTCGATTCGCTGTTGCAGCGATTCGCAGGCCGCGAAGGGCATGACCAGGTACGGCAAGCGGGCCGTCGTGCAAACCGAGTGAATCGGCATGACGTTCGAATGCACGATGGCCGCCGCCGCTCGGGCCTCACGGATGAACCGTTGGCGGGCGGCGCCGCTCGACGCCAGATGTGGCGCCATTACTTTTACCGCCACGAACCGGCCGAGCTCGCGGTGAAAACCCTTCAACACGACGCCCATTCCGCCGCGGCCGATCACCTCCAGGATTTCATATTCCCCCAGCCTGCCGAGCGCACCGTCCCGATCGCATGCGTCGAGGAAATCGATGCCGAAATCAACGCCAAACTCATCGGCGGATCCGGACGCTTCGCCCTCCGACGCGGAATTCACCGCGGACGATCCTGTCGAATGCCGCTCCTGGGCCACGCCGGACCGCAGACACGTCTCCACTTCCGACCACCACCTCGCGTCTCCCGCGAGCGACTCCAAGGTCCGCCGGCAACTCTCGCAGCTCGCCACATGTTCGGCCATCTCAACTTGAAGCGAATCCGGCAGTTGGTCGGCCAACAACAGCCGCAGCCGTTCGGTGTCACAATGAACCATCTTGGACCTCACTGACCTTTTCGCGCAGCCTGGCAATGATCCGGCTGCGAGCGACGTAGACGTTTCCGAGCGACGTTTCCAATTCGGCGGCCACGTCGGCCGCCGATCGACCAACGATGCACGTCTGCCAGAATGCGCGCCATGTCGAGTCACGAAACTCGGCGCGGACTTGATCGGCGGCCCAAACCAGCAATTGATGGCGGTATTCCCGTTCGAACTCCGCTGAGATCGATGCCTGCGAATCCGGCTGAGCTTCCAGTAACCTCTGTGCGTCGGTTCCGCCCGTCGCGACGGCTCCCTTCCGACTCTTGACCAGGAATTTGACGACCCGGTTTCGAGCGATGCTGAACAGCCACCTCCGAAACGACGCGGTCTGGCCATCCGATTTCCACTTTCCCACATCGCCGGCAACCGCCGCCAGGACCTGCTGACACACGTCGCGGGCGTCGCTGTCTTGCAAGCCTTTCTTCCGCATCATTCGCAAGATCAATGGCTCGTACAGCAGCAGAAACTCCGACCACGCGGCCTCGTCGCGCGCGCTGCGCAAGCGGACGATCAGGCTGCGTCGAGTTTCTGGTCCAGAATTCATGCCGATCCCCTACATGGATAAGTCCCGCTCATTGAGAAATCTTACACGAAGAACCACATGGTTAGCCGCGTGAAGTATATAATAGGGGCCATGAAACACATCGCAAAACTCCTCATGGTCGCCAGCCTCAGCGCCGCGCTTGGCGGGCAGCTCGGCGCCGCGGAACCGGAACTGCCTGAGCGTCCTAACATCATCCTGGTAATGACCGACGACCAGGGGTACGGCGAACTGGCTTGTCACGGCAACCCCATCGTCCGGACGCCGAACCTCGACCAACTCCACGAGGAGAGCGTCCGCTTCACCGACTTTCACGTCAGCCCGACCTGCTCGCCGACCCGCTGCGCGCTCTTGACAGGCCGGCACGAGTTCCGCTCCGGCGTGACGCACACCATCCAGGAGCGGGAGCGGATGAGCCTGAAGGCCACGACGCTGGCCCAGATCCTCAAGTCGGCGGGTTACACGACGGGCATCTTCGGCAAGTGGCATCTGGGCGACGAAGACGCCTATCAGCCCGACCGCCGAGGCTTCGACGAGGTATTCATTCACGGCGCCGGCGGCATCGGTCAGACCTACCCCGGTAGCTGCGGCGACGCTCCGGGCAACACGTATTTCGACCCGGCCATCCTGCACAACGGCAAATTCGAAAAGACGACGGGCTTCTGCACCGACGTTTTCTTCGATCAGGCGATCCGCTGGATCGACTCGAAACGAGCCGGTCAGGAGCCGTTCTTCGTCTACCTCACGCCCAACGCGCCGCACGGCCCTTACGTTTGCCCCGACAAGTACGCCAAGATGTACGAGGGACAAGGGCTCGACCAGAACGCCGCCGCCTACTACGGCATGATTTCGAACATCGACGACAACCTGGGCGTCTTGCTGGCCAGGCTCAAGGCGTGGGACCTGGAGCCCAACACGCTGGTGATCTTCATGACCGACAACGGGCACCCGCTGGCGTCGCTCTACAACGCCGACATGCGGGCCGCCAAGGCGACGCCGTATCAAGGAGGGACGCGCGTGCCGAGCTTCTGGCGCTGGCCCGGCGTGCTCACGCGGGGCGTTGACGTCGATCGGCTCACCGCCCACATCGACCTGTTCCCCACGTTGGCCGAACTCGCCGGGGCTGAGTTGCCACGCGACGTCAAGCTTGACGGCCGCAGCCTGGTGCCGCTATTGAAGGATGCCGGCGCGCCTTGGTCCGATCGCTTCCTGTTCGTGCATGTCGGCCGGTGGGCCAAAGGCAAGGCCGCCGAATCGAAGCACGCCCAGTGCGCCGTCCAAAGCAGCCGGTTTCGCCTGGTGAACAACGACGAGCTGTACGACATCAAGGCCGACCCCGGCGAGACGATTAACGTCGTCGAGGAGCATGCCGACGTAGCGGCGGCGATGCGGGCGGCCTATGAGACGTGGTGGCAGGAGGTCCTGCCGGCCCTGGAGAATGAAGACGTCGTGGGGCCGCAAGTGAACCCGTTCAAGGAACGTTACCTGAGGCAATTTGGCGGCGGTCCGAATCCTTGAGGCAGTTATCCCGCGACCAGTCGGCCTTCCAGCCCGCCTTGTCGAGCATTTGCTATTCTCAGCACCCGGGGAAAGAAACCGAAGCCGCCGTGCGACGGCATCACGCCGACCATTCGGGCGCGAACCCGGTGTGCCGGCCACGTGTCCTGTCGATCGACATGTCCGCCAACGAACTGATCACTGATCGTGGGGAACGTGAGCTGCTTGAGCACCTTGATGGCCTGCTCGTGCAATCTCCTGCGCGAACGACCATCGACGGAATCGTCGAGCGGGTGGAACTGCAGCTCGCCGCCGAGCCGGCAACCCCGTTAGCCTGGGAGCCAGTCCCGTTGGCCGTTTATGGGACAGACCTTCCCGACGGCATACGTTCGAGCTGGGTCTTCATTGTCCGTGCAGGCTCCACGACCGGCGCCGAACGCCATCCGAACAGCCACCAGCGCGTCATGTCGTACCGCGGCCAGGGCGACTTGCAAGTGATACGTGACGAGCAGTGGCATTCTCACCTGCTTTTCAGCGGTCCAGACGCGGTACTGAACGGTCGCTGGCTGTCGATACCACCCAATACCTGGCACCAGGCTGTCGTTCACGGAGCGAATTGGGTTGTGGTCTCATTCCACACCGTGCCGGCCCACGAGTTGATCGAGGAGCGACCCGATCCTGAACGCGCCGATGCAATTCGTCGGCGGACGTATTTGGGCGAACGAGCTTCGATCCAAGCGATGCCCATCGAGCGGTTGACCGAGGCCCAGGTCGACGACTTGCACCGTCTTTACCAGAACGAATGGTGGACGCAAGGGAGGAACATGTCGCGGGTGCGGACGTTGCTCGAGCACTCCGACCTGGTCGTCGCGTTTTGCGATTCCGGGAGCCAGCGTCTCGTGGCCTTCGCCAGGATCCTGACCGACTACACGACCAGGGCCCTGATCATGGACGTAATCGTCGACCGAGAGTACCGTGGCCAGGGGCTTGGAAAGATCCTGTTCGATGCGATCGTAACGCACCCGGCCTTGCAGAGCGTACAGCACCTGGAGCTCTATTGCCTCCCCGAGCTCGTGCCGTTTTACGAGCGTTGGGGATTCACCGACGCACTGGGCACGCTTCGTTTGATGCGGCTGACGAGGCCACCTTCCCCATGTGTTGTATCGCCTACGGCGCCGGCAACTCGATGACACTCTGCCGCACCAGTCCGTACCCATTGACGACCGTCTGGCAGACACTCACACCGACCGATCCCTCCAGATCTTCGTCGCTCGGGAATAATGCTTTGAGCTTCTCGGTCAGGGCCGCGTCGCTGTGCGCGGCACGGCTGTCTCCGGACACGGCGCCAACCTGCGCGCCCGGTAACGGTCCGCTCAAAAGGCTCGTCAACAACTCCTTGAGATCCTTCATCTCCCTGCCGGCGTCCGATATTTGGTACTCAAGGCCGGCCTCCGGCGCCAAAAGCCCCTTCGCACGCTCCACGAGCGAACTGGAACGCAGCGCCGCGACGCCTGTCGGCAGGGTGCGCAACACGGCCAACAGCGATTCGGTCACCTCCTCGCCGATGCCAAGCACCAGGTATCCACGGCCCACGAAGAACCCGGCGTCCAGCGGACTCCGTTTCAGGCGATATCCTGTGAAACCCTGTTCCTCGGACGCCATCACCAGGTCATCAGCCTCCGGGACGTCGGCGATGATCCTCATCAGCCGCATCCAAACCTGCTCGTCCTTGACTTGCCAGACGATACCCTCGCGGACATCGGATAGCGCCGTCGCCAGGGGATCGCAGATGCCGCCGCACTCGCAGTCGGCCGCGGTGGACGCCTCGGCGCGCTTTTGCGAGAACGAGATGAACGTGTGCCGCTGACCCAACGACGACAACAGGCCGGCCACATTGGTTTGCAGCAAAGCTTCGATTTCGCCATCGGCCGAATCGAAATCCTGCTTCGCCTCGTCGCCGCCCAGGGCCACGGCCAGGTCCCTGATCTCGGTGTAGGCCTTGCCCAAATCGAAGCTCACGTGTCGGTACGCCCGCGCGCTGGAAGGCGCCCAGTCGGGTGGACCGGCCGGAAGCGCCGGCTGATCCAAGAACGTCAACAAACCGTGCCGCGGCGCCGGCGCGCAAATGAATGTCCCAGTTCGCAGCGCGGTGCCGTCGAGCACCGTGCGTATCGCCACCGCGCCGAGCGTGTCGATGCCCAGGGCCTGGAACACGGCCGACACTGTCGGATCGCCGGGAGTTTCGGCCAATTTCAGCACTCGCCCCAAGTCGCCGACGATTTCCATCAACGGAATGCCGGTGGGCAATGCCGCCTCAAGCCCAGGCGCGGCGAGAATCGGCGGCGCGGTGTCGCCACCCTGGCTCCCGTGCGCTTCGAGGAAGCGGGCAAAGACGCCCGTCGCCGCTTCAACACCGGAGAGTTCATCGAGATCGTCGTTGCGCGCGTTCCACGATGCCGTGAACTCGAAAGTCGCTTGTTCGGCGTCGGAGTCTTCATCCGATCCAGGCTCATCTTCCGGCTCGCCGTCGTCGGCCCATACCGAGACGGAGAAACGCGGAAGCGTGCCGCACAACAGCAGGCGATTGTTCGCACGCGTGAAGAACACGTTGGCGCGTCCGATCTCGATCTTCTTGACGTTCTTGAGCATTTCGGCCCGCTTGGCCTGCTGTTGCCGAATGTTTTCGGCGGTCAGTTCCGCATTTGGCTGGAAGTCGGGATGAGGTTCCTGAACGTCCGAAGTGAGAAGGGGAATCGACAGGTGCGTTACCGTGTGGCCGGCCAAATCGAGATCGACCCGACGAACGGGGTGCGCGTCGTCGCGCTGTTCGTCGATCGTTTTCTGGATCGCCGTGACCAGCTTCTCGGCGAGACCGCCCCTCGGTTCCAGCCAGCCGAGCCCGACCAATTGCGGCCCATGTTTGGCGTCCGGTAGCACGACCAACGCGGCGCCCAACTCCCCTTCGAGCAGTTGCACGTAGTCTTCGCCCCTGAGATCAATCTGGCCCAAAACCTGGCTCATGAAATCCTTGGCACCTTCCTCGCCGTCGTCGCTCTGCAAGGCGATCAGCTTCTCGATCCGCTCGCGCGACAAGATCGTCGTGCCAAACTTGGTTTGCCGCCGCAGGGCGTCAATGAACTCCGACCCACTCGGAACGCGCGCCAAGAGCATGGTTTCTTCCGGCACCAAGCGCCACGAGGGGGGCGGTTCCGCGGCGGACGCCCCGACGCAGGTACCGCTCCAAGCCAACGACAAAAGAAACAAGCGGCGAAGGCCCACGTAAATGGCTCCCTATTTGAGGTTGTGGGGATCGCCGGAGTGAAGTCGCTCGGCGTCCGGTCTTCCTTCGCGGATCCCCGACGCTTGGACACAAAGAGAAGAAACTGGCAGGAAGTAAAACCTGAGTCAAGGCCAGATTTCAATCACCCCAGGACCAGGGTGCCGGACACCGCTAGCGCGGCGGCGACTATGTCGGGGGCGGGATCTCGGACCTAAGGCGCCGGCAGCTCGACGACACTCTGTAGCACTAATCCGTACCCATTGACGACCGTCTGGCCGACGCTCACCCCGACCGATCCCTCCAGCTCCTCGTCGCTGGGGATCAATGCTTTGAGCTTTTCGATCAGGGCCGCGTTTTCCGGCGCGGCGGGTTGGTACCCGGCAACGGCGCCGACCTGAGCAATCGGTGCCGACCCGCTCAAGAGCATCGCGAGCTGTTCACTGGTCCCTTTCATCTCTTGTCCGGCGTCGGACAGATCGAATTCAAGGCCGGCTTCCAGCGCCAATAGGACGCGCGCTCGCTCGATCAACGGACTGGAACGCAGCGCCGCGGCGCCCTTCGGCGGGCTACGCAGCACGGCCAATAGCGACTCGGTCACGTCCTTGCCGAGGCCAAGCACCAGGTACCCTCGGCCGAGAAAGAAGCCGGCCTCGACCGGATCTTGCTTCACGCGAAAGCCGGTGAAACCCTGCTCCTCGGCCGCCGTCACGATGCCGCCGGTTTGCGGTGCGACGTTGCCGATAAGCTGCATCAGTCGCTGCCAGATTTGCTCATCTTTGACTTGCCAGACGATCCCACTGCGTGCGGTCGCGAGGCCCGATAGCGCCGCCGACAAAGGGTTGAAGCCGGCGGGGGCGGCCGGCTCCGCCGGCTTCGACGGAAACGAAACCACCGTGTGCTGCTGACCCAACGACGACAAGAGGCCGGAGAGGTCGGTTTGCAGGAATGTCTGGAACTGCCCTTCGACCTGGTCGAAAGTCTGTCTTGCCTGGTCGCCGACATGGGCCACCGCGAGGTCCTTGATCTCGGCGTAGACCTTGCCCAAATCGACGCTGATGTGCCTGTACGAAAGCGCGCTGGCCGGCGCCCAGTCGGGCGGCTCGGCCGGAACCGCCGGTTGATCCAAGAGAGTCAACAAACCATGTCGCGGGGCCGGCGCCGAAATGAACGTCGCGCTCCGAAGCGCGTTGCCGTCGAGCACCGTGCGACTTGCCAACGCGCCCAGCGTGTCGATACCCAGGGCCTGGAACAGGGCCGGCGCTGTCGGTCCGGCGATCGTTTCGGCCAGCTTCAGCGCTTGACCAATGTCGCCGACGATATCGAACAGGGGAATGCCCGCCGGCAACGCCGCGTCCAGCCCTGGTGCGGCGAGCATCGGCAGGGTTGTGTCGCCACCCTGGCCGGAGTGTGCTTCGAGGAAGCGGGCAAAGACTCCGATTGCCTGTTCGACGCCGGAGATCTCGTCGAAATCGGGCTTGCCTCCGGCCGCGTCGTCGGCCGATTTCCTGGGAGACGTGACACAAAGCAAGAAACGACGTTCGATGCGAGTGAAGAACACGTTCGCGCGACCGGTCTCGATTCTCTTGGCATTCTTGAGCATTTCCTCCAACTTGGCTTGCCGCTCTTGGATCTTCTCTACCGTCGATTCCTCATCGAGATCGAAATCCGAATCGGAGTCCTCCACATCCGCGGTGAACTGCGGAATGGACAGGTGTGTCACGGGGTGACCGGCCAGATCGAGATCGATGCGGGCAATGGGGTGCTCGTCGTCGTTTTCCTCCTCGATCGTTTTCTGTACCGCCGCGACCAGCTTCTCGGCGAGATCGCCCTTCGGTTCCAGCCAACCTAGCCCCACCATCAGCGGCCCATGTTTGGCGTCCGGCAGCACAACCAACGCGGCGCCCAACTCCCCTTCGAGCAGTTGCAAGTAGTCTTCGCCCTTGAGATCAAGCTGGCCCAAGACCTGGCTCATGAAATCCTTGGCGTCTTCCTCGCCGTCGTCGCCCTGCAAAGCGATCAGCTTCTCGATGCGTTCGGGCGATAGGATCAACTTGCCGAGCTTGGTCTGCCGCCGCAGGGCGCCAATGAACTCCGATCCACCCGGAACGCGCACCAAGAGCACGGTTTCGTCCGGCACCAAGCGCCACGAGGGGGATGGTTCCGCGGCCGAGACGCAAACGCAGGTCCAACACCAAGCCAACGACAAAACGAGCAAGCGGCGAAGGTTCACGTGAGTGCTTTCTTATTTGGGGGTGGTAGGGACCGCCGGAGTCGAACTGCTCGGCGCCGCGGCTCCCGACCCTGTCCGGAAGGGTGGGGCCAGGTACGTGGCGCCATTCAGGGGCTGGGCCTCATCGTACAGGAAACTCTCGCGATGCACCAGGAATTCAATCAAGTCGTTGGCTGGAATGCCGAATGCCAGGCCGGCGAACATGACGTGCCCCGCGCACACGATCCCCACCACCTCGCCGCGGGCGTTGAACATCGGCCCGCCGCTGTTGCCGGGGTTGATCGAGGCGTCGGTCTGGATCATGCGCAAGTGGCCCACCGTGCGGGTCGTCGAGCTGACGATCCCTTGCGTGACCGAACGCTCGAGGCCCAGCGGATTGCCCACGGCGAACACCAGGTCGCCGACGCGGAGGTCGTCCTCGTTGTTGATCAACACCGGCTCGGGCAGCTCGCCCTTGAGCTCCGTCAGATCGAGCTGCAACAGCGCGATGTCGCGCATCGGCTGCAGGGCCAGCACCTTGACTTTCTTGAGGTCCTGCCGCTCGTAGCCTTGCTCGGTACGGCGGAAGAGCGTGACCTGCGGCTTGTTCTGCCCTTCGACCACGTGATAATTCGTGACCAGGTGCCCCTGTTTGCTGACGACGAAACCGCTTCCCAGGCCGCCCGATGTCTTGACGACGACGACGGCATCGCCGTGGCGCTTGACCAGTTCGGGCACGTCGGCCGGTTCGAGCCGCCCGCTGCGGAAAATACCGCGGTCTTGCTGCGGCCCTTTGGCGGCCTCCTCGTCACGCTTGATGTCGAGCACGCGGCCCTTGGGAACGTGCAGCACGTCGTACCCTAGGTCGAGCACGACACCATCGGCGTTCTCGCGCAAGAGCATCGCCGAAATCTTGGCGCCGCCGACCAGGGTAATCGTCACGCGCTCGTCGGCGCCGGCGGGCGAGGCCAGGCCTAGCATGGCCGCCGCGAGCGCCGCCAGGAAACAAGTAGCGGAAAACGATCGCATCATCATGGTTTCTCCCGTGCGATGTAGATCAATAGGCGGTCGTGGCAGAGCAAGGCCAGGTCACGGTAAGCGTCGCCGTCGGCGTTCAGCCCCAACACGATCCGCGGTTCCGGCACCAGCGATCCCTCGACACCGCCGTAAGGATAGGTTTTGTCCTCGAACACCGGCCACGACAAGACGGGCTTGAGACCCTCCTCGGTGCGGGTGAGCACCGTCAACTGGTGCCGGTGGTCGTCGCAGAGCACCACGTCTTCGATGCGATCGCCCGTGACGTCGGTGGTCAACACCCGATGGATCGTGGCTTCTTTCACACCGCTGGGGCGCCCCACGCGGCTGTCGAGGCTGTCGATCAGTTTCAATTCCCACGGCTGACCTCGGCTGAGCCGCACGACGCGGTCCTTATCGACCAGGATCAGGCCCAAGAGCGGATCGAGCACGACGCCTTCGCCGCTGTGCAGCCTGGTACTCTCGGCCTCGCGGAGGATGCCCGCCGCGTCGGGCTTGAGCCGGTGCAGGAAACCGCCCCCCTGTTCCAAGGCCCATGCCTGACCGTCGGCCAAGGGGATGCACGCCGCCATTCGCTGTCCTTCGGAAAGCATGATCTGGTCGATCGGCTGCAAGTCGTCGTCGAGCCATTGCAAGACGCCATCGGTAAAGCGGGCCGGTTTGAGCTCCGCGCCGCGCGCGTAGAGCCGGTATTCGCCCAGTTCCTTGGCCAGGTGTGTCGGCTCGCTCACCTGGGTATTGCCGTCGCGGATGCGGGCCAGCTTCAGGCGACCGGCATTTTGGTCCTTGAGCAATATCGCATTTCCGCCCAGCCATAGAACCTTCTCGACCTTCGCTCCCAGCCCCTCGAAGCGGGTCCGTGCCGGTTCCGCCTTTCCCTGCTCGTATACGTACAAGTCGACGTCGGTGCCGACCCGTTGCGCCCACCAGGTCGTCGCGCCGGCGCTTTCCAAAGCCAGGATTCGCCGATCTTTGGCCTCAGGCGACTGCGGCATCGGCTTGGGATACGTCAGCCGCCCGGCTTCCCACTGGCTGGCGTACAAATCGGAGCCGTCTTTGGTCCACAGCAGAAGCGTGCCCGGCTTCGCTTGCGGGGCCGCAATCGCTCGGACATTGCCGATCGTGGGGAAGCTCTGCTCAACCTGCCATCCCCTGTCGCCCAGGGCCTGCACACGCAGCCGAGGCTGGTCTTTCTCGACGACCACCAAAGCCGGACGATCGCCGAGTGCCAGCCCGCACCAGCTTGCCGCCGTGCCGCCGGCCACCGGTAGCGATTCCCGCCGCCCAAGTTCGGCTTCGGCACCGCGGGCAAGCGCATACCGCCGCAACAGCCCTTCTTGCGCTCCGCCCAAAAGAAACAACTCGGCGGGCTTGCTGGGCACGCCCAGCGCTTCGACCCCATGCACCGACTGGTCGAATAGCGGCTGGGCCGGCAGAAGCCGGCCGTCACGCGCCTCGAACCAACGCAACGTCTGCCGCGCCAACGCCGTCCATTCCAACAGATCGAGATCGCCGTCGCCGTCCATGTCGACCAGCCGCCAGGCAAAACGTCCGTGCTGCTCGCGCGGGCTAAGCCAGGTGGGTCGGCTGCCGGCTTCCAATCGCAGCGTCTGGATTCCTTGTTCACAGCTTACCATGAGCTCGTACTTGCCATCCGGAAGCGGACGCACCAGGAGCATCGGCCGGCCGTTGGGAGCGCCGGGCAGCAGGTCCCACGTCGTCATCTTGCTCCACTTGTCGGGCGCCTCGTGCCGGTAGGCGACGATCTTGTTCGAGGGGCTGGTGAGCGCGACCAGCTCCGGCCGCCGGTCGCCGTCGAGGTCCTGGATGGCCACGTCGAGCGGCAGCTCATCGAGCGCCAGCTCCGATTTTTTCCATTCCGGCGCCATCGGTAATTCGTTCGGACGATCGGGGTCCCCGGCGGCGGGCTTTTCGCGCTGGTCGGCCGGCATCCAACGATACAAATCCAGCCGCGACAACCGCGTGTTGACGACGATCAACTGGTCTCGCCCATCGCCGAACAAATCGGCGGCCAACATCCGCTGGGGCAGCCCCTCCTGATTGACGACCCGCATGCCCTGCCAGCCGGTTAAAGCACCCGACTCGGTTGGCGTAGCCAGCGAAAGGAGCAAATAGACCCCAAGCACGTTATGCATTGTCCCACTCCACCCATCGGTAAGGTCCGCCCCAAGCCCCCACTATATCCTAACGGTAGGGGTTTACAAAAGCTTTTGGGTTCGGAGGGGCGGAACGGCCAAATTCGCCCGATTTCGGGACGCCGCGGGGTGGGGGTCCCGATTTTGCCGGATTTCGCGTCCGATTCGGCGCATGGAGGCGGACCGTGGGGCAGGTTTCCAACCTGCCGTAGAAAGCATTATGGCAGGTTGGAAACCTGCCCCACAATGCGCGGCAACGGCCCTATTTTCGGCGGTGCTATTGCCGCGTTGAAGCGGACGTGTCGTCCTTGCTGAGCAGCGCGAAGCGCCAGCGCTTTTTCGGAGGAACGTCAATGTCGATCCGTGGTCCGTGGCGCGCAAGGACCTCCGGCGACTTCGACGAATCGATCTGGTTCCTGGCCTTGAGGTCCTGATAGGCCAAGACTTCCTCGTCGGTGATCCACCCATCGCCGTCGCCGTCGCACGCGGCGAGTTGGTCGTTGAAGTAGGCGTTTTCCGACAGTTTCGTCGAGTTGTAGTAGAACATCACGAAGGGAACGCCCAACACGCTGGTCGAATCGTTCCTACGGCGATCCCTGGGGTCCGTCGCGGTGGCATTGAAGTCGCGTTGGGCATGCGACGATGCGAACCGCACGCTACGCCGCGGCTCATCCTCGCGGACGATTCGCTCGCGCATGTGAAACACCAGGCAGCCGCTGGAGGAAACGAATAGCGTCGCCGCCACGACGAGTTGTGCCCCGCGCACCAGCCACATGCCGTCGCCCTCCGCCGACGGACGAACCCGCGAGGCGGCAATCCGCCCCCCGAACGCGTCACATCCTGGATTATCGGCAGGAAGGCAGGGTGACGTTGAAAGCATTCTTGCGGCCGGGGTACCTACACTCGTTCCCACGCTCCGCGTGGGAACGGCCGTCTTGGACGCTCCGCGTCCCCGTCGGCAAAAGGACATCGTCCGGGTGGTACAGCGACACTCCGGCTTCCACCGGTTCAAGAACGCCAACACCTTTTTGGGACCGTGATGGCCGTCCTCTTCGAATTCACCAGTGTCTTTGGTTTTCAGTAACTTGCCCTCCGCGTCGAGCACAACGAGCACGGGCAAGCCGTGTCGGGTCGGATTTCCGTAGCGCTCGTTCACATCGGCGTTGTGCTTCTTATCGTTAACCTGCATCACGTCGACAAGGACCACGACGTAATTCTCACGAAGCGAGGCGGCGACTTCCGCGTTTTCCTTGAAGCAGTCGGCGCCAGTCCTGGTCGGGAGAGTTGACCCTGGCGGCGTCGAGGACGATACTCCATGCTTCGGTTCGTGGCCGGTGCCCGGCGCTCGGCTACGGCCATCCGCCGTCCCAAATACGCCGTGAAATACGAATCACCCTGCGCAGGACCACGCCATGTCCCCAGTCGTGCGTCGCTCCTCCTTTGGCACGTTTCCTCGCCGACGCTTGCTCCACGGAATAACTTCCTATGGAAGTTACCTTGTATGGGCTATTCTCGGCATGGTGCCGTGTTTTGCGGCG
Organism: Pirellulales bacterium; assembly: GCA_035534975.1. GTDB lineage: Bacteria > Planctomycetota > Planctomycetia > Pirellulales > JAICIG01 > DATKSN01. The sequence continues at coordinate 21,996 of DATLQY010000967.1, read as the reverse complement.
CAAGCGGCCGATGCGAGAAAGCCCAATATCGTCTTCATCCTGGCCGACGATCTCGGCTACGGCGATCTGGGCTGCTACGGACAGACGAAGATCAAGACGCCGAACATCGACCGCCTTGCCGCCGAGGGCATGCGGTTCACGAACTTCTACTGCGGCTGCTCGGTCTGCGCGCCAAGCCGCTGCACGCTGATGACCGGCAAGCACCTCGGACACGCCACCGTTCGCGACAACATGCAGCGCGGGCCCGGCCTCGAAGGCCAGCACCCGATGGCGCCCGACACGGTCACCGTCGCGCAACTCTTGAAGCGGGCCGGCTACGCGACGGCGCTCGTCGGCAAATGGGGCCTCGGCATGCCCGACGATCACAGCAGTCCGCTCGATTTTGGTTTCGATCATCACTACGGCTATCTCTGCCAGGGAATGGCCCACACGTACTATCCGCCGTACCTCTGGCGCGACGACCGGCAGGAGCCGCTGGCGGGCAACCCGCCCTACTTCTACGGCCAACCGGGTGTGATCGAGCCGTCGGGCAAGATCTACTCGCACGACCTGATGGCCGACGACGCGCTGGCCTGGGTGCGCGACCACCAGGACGGGCCGTTCTTTCTTTATCTGGCTTTCACCATCCCGCACGTCTCGCTTCAGGTGCCGGACGATTCGCTCGCCGAATACCGTGGCCGATGGCCCGAGACGCCGGTGACCAACTCGAAGCACTATGCCAACCACGCCACGCCGCGCGCCGCGTACGCCGCGATGATCACGCGCATGGACCGCGATGTCGGGCGGCTCATGGCCCTTCTCAAGGAGACGGGCCTCGACGACGACACGATCGTCTTTTTCGCCAGCGACAACGGCGGCGTCTCCGAGTTTCCGGGCATCGAATCGGTGCCGGGTTTTTTCGAAAGCAACGGCAGCTTGCGCGGCTACAAGCAGGACCTCTACGAAGGCGGCATTCGCACGCCCTTCATCGCGCGTTGGCCGCGACGCATCGCGGCGGGCGCGACCCAGGATCTCATCGGCGCGTTTTGGGACGTGCTGCCGACCTTGTGCGAGATCGGCGGCGCGACGGCGCCCGGGGATATCGACGGCGTGAGCATTGCGCCGACGCTCTTTGGCCGTCCTGGCCAGACGCCGCACGAATACTTGTACTGGGAGTACCAGAGCGGCGGACGCGCCCAAGCGGTGCGTTTTGGCAAATGGAAGGCGGTTCGCAACGACGTAAACAAAGCGCCCGACGCGCCGCCCGAGCTTTACGACCTTGCCAATGACCCGAGCGAGACGACCAACATCGCGCGAGAGCGCCCCGAGTTGGCCGCCAAAGCCGCCGCCTACATGAAGGCGGCGCACGCTCCGAGCTGGGAGCCGAAGTGGAACTTTTGATCGCAACGACCGGCTTCACGGCCATGATCGTCCCATAGGGTTCTTTAGCGAACGCGCTCTCCCGGCGCGCCGGGATTCCGGGAAGCTTACTCCAACGTCCATCCTTTCCGGTACTCCCGGCGGATGAACGCGTCGGCCTCCGGCGCACCGGTGGCTTTGAGTTGCTCGGCGTCCCACTGGAGCTTCTTGCCGACGCGGTAGGCGACGTTTCCCAAATGGTTGGCCTCGGTGAGCCAGCCGGAGTATTCGAAATTGCACGTCGTCGGCGCGCCGGTCTTGCAGGCGTGCAGCCATTCGGCATGGTGCCCCAGCGACTTGGGAATGAACGGTGCGGGCCGCTGGAAATCGGCGAACGACGGTTCCGGCAGCAGTACGTGCTTCGAGTAATCTGACAGCAGCATGCCACGGTCGCCGATGAACAGCACGCCGCTGTCCCATTTGGGAATTCGTCCTTCATTCCAGATCGCGGGCTTCTCGGTCCCCTGGTACCAGGAGAGCCGCACCGGCGGCTGCTCGCCGCGTGGACCGTATTCGTAGGTCGCCTGCATCGACGCCGGCGCCAACTCGGGGTGGGGGGGCGGCCCGTGGGCTTCGATCGTCAAAGGGTGCTTCAAATCGAGGGCCCAGAAAGGCAAGTCGATCCAATGGCTGCCCAGGTCCGACATCGTGCCGTTGCCGAAATCCCACCAGCGGTACCACTTGGGTCCCGGCACGTATACGCCGTGGAACGGCCGCACCGGCGCCGGACCAAGCCACAGCTCCCAGTGCAGGCCGGATGGAACACTCTCGGTGACGGCGGGGCGGTCTTGCATCTGGACGATGTCGCCGTGGCGCTGGGCCTCCTCGGCGCTCGGTTGCCAGCCCCATGCCCTCGAGACCCAGACGTGGACCTCACGCACCGGGCCAATGGCGCCGGTCTGAATCAGTTCGACCACGCGGCGGTAGTTGTCGTCGGCGTGGATCTGCGTACCCATTTGCGTGGCGACCTTGGCCTTCGCGGCCGCCTCGCGGATCACTCGAGCTTCGAATACGTTGTGCGTCAGGGGCTTTTCGCAGTAGACGTGCTTTCCCAGTCGCAACGCCGGCAAGGTTGCGAACGCGTGCGTGTGCTCGCAGGTGCTGACGACGACCGCGTCGAACTCGCCGGCATGGTCGAACAGCTCGCGGAAATCGACGAACTTTCGCGCGTGCGGGTGCTGTTCGGCCGCGGCGTTCAGGTTCGCTTCGTTCACGTCGACCAGCGCGACGATCGATTCCGAGGCGACCGATTGCAAGTTCGATGCGCCGCGTCCGCCGCAGCCGATGACCGCGATGTTCAACTTGTCGTTGAGGCCCCGGCCTCGGACGATTGCCGGCGCCGCCAGCAAGCCCGCCGCGCCGGAAGTCGCCGCTCCAAGAAAGCGGCGCCGATTCAGCCGCCCCTGCCTTTCGTTTGCACGATGATCGTTGGATTGCATGTTTGGTCCTTGATTCATTTGAGACCTCGGAGGCAAAGAAGAGCCTGGCCCAAAACCGCCGGCGGGCCGGAAGCCCGTACCACCACGGCAGTCTTGGGATCTCATTGTGGCCCAGAGGGTTGTTCGATTGCAAGTTCCTGGCTTCGCAGCCATTTGACGCAAAGTCGCGTCCAGCTCGATGGGAGCTTTTCGTTTTGCCGCACGCCGAAGTCGTGGTCGCCGGTCGCGTAAATGTGCAGCTCGGCCGGCACGCCGGCACGCTTCAGGGCCAGATAGGCGATCAGACTGTGCTCAGCGTCGCTGATTTTGTCGTCCGAGGAATGGGCCAGGAAGATCGGGGGCGTGTCGGCGGGAATGCGGATACCCGGCGAGATTTCATCCTTGTCCTTCGACTTCAAATAGCCCGAATAGCAAAGCACGGCGAAGTCGGGGCGGCAGCTCACCTCGTCGATGGCGTCGATCGGCTCGTACGTCCGCTTCTCAAAACCGGTGGCCGTGGCCAGCGCGAGGTGTCCGCCCGCCGAGAAGCCGACCATACCGATCCGCCGCGGGTCGATTCCCCATTCCTTGGCCCTGCCGCGGACCAGGCTCACGGCCCTCTGGGCGTCGAGCAACGGGCCCAGGGGAGGCTCGCCTTTGACATCTCCGTGGCGCCGCGGACACCGGTACTTGAGGATGATGCCGGTCATCCCGAGTGAGTTCAGCCAGGCCGCCACTTCTTCCCCTTCGAGTTCCCAGAACAGGTCATGGTATCCGCCTCCCGGACAGATCAGCATCGCCGTTCCCGTGTTCTTGTCGTTGGCCGGCTGATAGATCGTCATGGTCGGGTGGGTGACATTGGTGATCAGCCTGGTCGGTCCGCCGATGAGTGGCGAGTCGTAGAATCGGCTGTTCTCCTGACCCGTGATGCCGACGTCGCCCGGCGTTTTGCCCGGCCAGAGATCGACGACCAGTGGATCGGCCGCCCATGCCGCGCAGGTCACGAAGGCGCAAAGCAGCAAGGAAGCGGATGAAGCGATTCGGTTCATGTTGGAACATCCTTTGAATATGGAAGAATGAGCCGACAAGGCTTTCCCAAGGCAAATCGGGCTTGAGGAAAAACAGGCATTGGAGGCTGACATGGAAAGCGGGCATGGGCCATTGGTCCAATTGTAGCCGGTTTGAACCGGGCCGGCATCCTCCGCGATAACCTTCATCGCGAGTGCCGCCACGGGTGGGGCCTTCGTCCGAGAGCGGGCGGGCCATCGGGGACGTCCATGGTCGGTGGGGCGTCGCCATCGTGCGGACCGGCTGCGGCCGACTCGGGAGGGAACCGTTCGTTCCTGAGCACCAAAGGTGCGGCGCTGCGATAGCCAGGGGCAAAGCCCCTGGTCGACCGCGCCATTACATGTCGTAAGCCCCAACGGGGTGGCCCGGATGGTCCCGCGCAAGTGACATCATCTCGATGATCACGTTTACTGCGCCCGTGAAGGAAGCTAGAATAGTGGTGGAAACTAGGTTGTGTGCCGGAAGGGAACGCGTATCGTCATGCGTGAATTTGAGCGAGTCAAGCCAGGGGCGAATCCACGTGGCAATGGCGTCGAAGTTCCTTGGGCCATCGTCTTGAGCGACTGGCTACCCGCTCACCGCTTGGAGCTTCTCAAGACGGTGGAACACGCCGCGCGCAAGGCGCCTGCGCGCGAACAGCCAATGATCCTCGTTGTAGTTGATCTAGATTTAGTGGCCGAGAAGTGCGACCTGAAGCAGCGCCAACTTTTGACCGATTTGACCGAAGTCGGCTCGATCGTTCTTGAACCCGAGGGCGAGGAGGACATGAGAGCGGCACGGACCGATCCGCTCGACTTCGCCGCTCGACAAGTTGCTATGGCCATACAAACCGAGCCGTGTGCCACTACCGCACCGGCCACCCCACAACCAAGCGAACCGGATGCCTACAAAGATTTCGCGAAGGCATTCACCGAGTTGGCGCCGGACGATCTGAAGAGCCTGATTGAGGGGCAACGCCCGAACGACGGCTGGCGCTACGACTGGTAGGAGCGGTTGGGTGTCCGATCAATTGCTCCGAGCTCACGAGATGACGGCGTACGTCTACAACGTCGCCGACGTGGCTTACCCCGTGAGCATCCGCGACCAGATGAACCGGGCACGTTGGTTGGTCCAAAAGGCACACGATCTTGGCTTCTTCGGACCTAAACGAGAAGCCGCTTACAGGCGACTCCTCGTCTGCGGGGCGGGGGCGGCAGGCGTTACCGCGGCCATGCAAGCGTTGAATTTGGGAGTGGAGACCGTCCTGGTCGAGAGGTCGGCGGCCCCGTTCCTGCGGCAGCGGCTTTGTACGACCCGATGGCTTGATCCGACCCAATACGATTGGTCCGCCGATTTCTGGACGGCAGGACGTTCCTGGGCGGCTGGACGTTTCCCCTATCCGCAATCGCCCCCCATGCCGCTGCCGTGGAGGGCCGATCGCTCTCACCGCATCGCACTGAGTTGGTTGTCCCGCTGGCGGGTGGCATTGGCGGACCCGCGATTGACCTTTCGCCGCTTTGACTGGGCGGTCGGTACTCCCACGGCTGAAACCAATGCCGCGGGCGACGTTGTCGGCGTGAGGATCAAGTTTCACAATGGTGCATCGAACGTCTTTGGCATGGTGCTTTGGTGCGTCGGCTTCGGCGAGGAGCGCAGGTTCGCGCAACCGGATTACTCGGGATTTGCATTTTGGGAAAGCGACCCGTTCGAACGACCCCATTGGGGAGTCGCAATGCCCAATCCTCGCGCCGTGGTCTCGGGCGGTGGCGACGGCGCGCTTCAAGACGTAATCCGCCTTGCGACGTCGAAAAAGTCGGCGGCCGATGTCTTTCTTAAACTTGAAGAGGACGGTTGGACGATTCCCACCGACGTGCGCCACAGATTGTTTTCGGCGGAGGACCAGGCTCAACGAGTGCTGGTCTGGTGCCGGCCAAGATCCACCGACGAGCACAAAGCGCTCCAGCGATTGCACGACGCCTATGAGGAAGCAGTCACCGATCTCATAAACGCCGACGCGCGGGATAGGGTCCTGATTTCGAAAGTGTGTCAGATTCTCGAAGACAACCCCGGTAGCGTGCAACTTGTTCATCCATGCACGCATTTCGGCAGGGTCTACGGCCTGAACCATTTTCTGGTGCTTTTGTTGGCGCGGGTCGCAGAAACGGAGAAATTGGTCGGAGGGCCATTCATTCGCCAACAACTTGGCGTTTCGCAGGTCACCGGTCAGCAGCCTCACGTTTGCGCTGGAGACCCGTGGTTGTGCCACGGCCTGGATCACGATGTACTCTTGGAAGATCGCCCGCTGTGTCATGACAGATCTCCGGGGGCCATCGTTCACCGCGAAAAAGCCCAGGTCGTCGTGATTCGTCATGGTATCGATCCGCAAAACGCGTTTGCCGCGACCCCAATCGCATTTGCGCGGCAAGTCATGCCGTACCACCTTCCTTGAATTCCCACCTCTCAGCAACTCTGTCCGTTGGCCCTCGGCGCCGGAATGGAGAATGGCTGCTTGCGACGCAACGCTCAGCGTTGAATCACCGGCCTGGGCAGCCACAAAGTGGGTCACGAGGAAAGCTCCCTGGTCACCAGCGGCGGCCTCGGCCAGCTAGCCAATCGTCTGGGCTCGCGTCGCCCGATTTGGCCGCGTTGTTGCGTGCCGCCTGGACGAAGAGTACGATGCTGTGGAACCGGAGGCCGCGCGTGCGACGCGGCGTGAGCCATGTGGGCAAAGCCGAGGCAATTCGATCCGTACCACAAGTGGCTGGGGATTCCACCGAAGGACCAGCCCGCCGACCATTACCGCTTGCTTGCCATCGAGCGCTTCGAGGCCGATCCCGAGGTCATCGAAACGGCGGCCAACGTGCGGATGGCCTACCTGCACGGATGCACGACCGGCGAGCATGCCGAGATCGCCGAGCGACTGCTGAACGAAATCGCCGCCGCGCGCATTTGCTTACTCGACGCGCGAAAGAAGGCCGACTACGACTTGCGGCTGCGAATGCAGAATCGCGCGAGCTCAGCCGCCACGCCTCCGCCGGTCGAAAATCCACCGCCCCTCGCGGCGCGGCTGGCGGCGGTCCCTACGTCTCCAAACATGCCGCCGCGAACGATCCCAATCGCCCAGGAACCGGTCGCCCAAATACCAGTGGCTCAGGTGCCAAGGCCGATCGCACCCCCACCAAATTCGCAACCGATTCCCGTCCGGCCACCAGAGCAGCGATTGCGATCGCGCCGAGCGCCACCCCGAGAAGCTCGCTCCAAGTTCTCCTTGCAGATGTTAGTGTATAGCGGCGCCGGCATCGTCGGTCTGACGGTGCTCCTGATGTTCCTGAGCTACGTGGCCGATCGCTCGATCACGGCCTGGCAAGACGAGAGCGAGTCGACGCGACTTCGGCGCATTGCCAACTACCTCGAGCAAAGCGCCATTGCGATTTACGGTGCGCGAGAAGCCGGCAAGATGGGGTTTGCACCTGAGATGACGTCGCTTTGGTTGCTTATCGAGCGGCAATACGAGGCGATATTCGGAAAAGACGCGATGCGCGAAGAATTGTCACCGAGAGAACGCTCGCTCGACGAGCTCGAGGAAGCGACGTCCGATGTGCTGAGGGCGATTTGGGGCCCCGGATGGCCGGAGTTAATTCGTGCCGAGCTCGCGGAGAAGCAGCAGTAGGGTCTTTACCTTTCGCGAACGTTGCGTTACGCGCTATACGCCCTGATTAACCGCTCACCTCAAGGAGTTCCTGCCATGTCGCGAGAAATGTTGCCTTTATCGCTCGAACACCAATGCCGCGCGATGTTCCTCGAAAACGAGCAATTGCGGGCGCGACAACGGAGGCTGATCGCGAGTCTGCTAGTGCTCGTCGCCGCCTTTGCCGCCGGCGCGCGCTCGCCGCCTGACCCAGCCGAAAAAGACGGCCTGGTCGCTCGCGTCAAATCGCTCGAGGAGTTCCGCACCAGCGTCCGCGAGGGAGCGCTGCTGGCGAAGGACGCGAAGGTTGACTTGCCAGCGCTGGCGCACGGCGGCAGCAAACGCGCTGTCGAAGGTAGCCTGGTGGCGGGCGTCCAGCAGCTTGAGGCCCTCGGCAAACGTCTGGACCAGTTGTCCAACGCGGTCGTAGCCGACCGAATCAATATCAAGTCGTTCGACATGGTGTTCGCGCTGAACTGTGAAGTCCCCGGTGCCGTCAAGGTCAAGTGCGACGCGGGCGAGACATTCAAGGCATTTGAGCACGTGCCCACCGAACGCTGGGGTGATGAGGTTTTGGCTGCCGTCCCGATTCCAGTGGACGCCATATACAATAGCGGTGCGTTTCGGTCGTTGGAGGCCGAAGCAACCAACGGCAACCAAGTGAAAGTCAAAGCGTCGGCAGAGGCGGGACGTCAGGGTTTGGTTCGAATTCGGTTCTTCGTCTTCTATCGCGGAGCGTGAGCGAGGAACATATTCCGCCGGAGCGGGGGGCGACGACTCGACGAAGGACCAGACGAACGCCATCCGAGTGCCGCTGAAGGGGCGCCGGGCACGCAATTGGACGCAGGTCCGCTTCGAACACGATGCCCCAGCGAGGCGGCTCATGCTCTTCATCGATGGAGAATTGGTCCGGCGCGACGCGTGCCGGGTCGCCGGTGGTAATCAAGGCGGTTCGAACGGGAAGGGGCTCACTCTTACGCCAATCCAATCGACCTCGTCCTCAACGCGTTGGGGGTGGAAATCGAACTATGAATCCTGGAGCGACGCTGGCGCACGCGCGGGCGGCCAAGTGCGAGGCCGCGCGGGTCTTTCGGAACCTGGTTGGCGAGGTGGCGGTGGGCATCGTCTCCCTTGGGCATGATCAGTACGGCTTCAAGGTTAACCTGGCCACGGAACCCGCCGAGGGAATCTCGCTGCCTGCCGAGGTCGACGGCGTTCCCGTGCGCGTTGAGGTTGTTGGGACAATCCAAAAGCGCTGAAAAAGATTGCTGCAGGCCGGGCACGAAAAGGAATCGCGTCAGTGGCATCAAACGCCAGGCCCGGCAGTCAGTGACGGGTATTCCGGCGGTCGCGAAGGGCCACCAACATCTATGCTCTGGAGCCGATGCTGTGCCCGCGGCAATCGCCGCGACGGAAGCGCCGCGGCGGCTCGGCGCAAGACGGACGGCGGCCTGCGGCAAAAACACCGGCTCGGGCCGCATATGTGATCGTATTTGTTCAGCCGCTCGAGGATGCCCTTGGCCGCGAAGGGATTGGGTGTTGCTTGCCGCAACGTGTGCGACTGTCCCCCCTTTCTCAGCGGTTTGCGAGCCGCACGTTCCGCAGGCGTCCCACAAATCGCATCGAGCCATAAGTTGGTTCCCTGCCGCCGAGGTACAAGGGCATCGGACGATCGGGCCAAGGAACGACTTCGCAAGCGTCATTGCGAATCAGTTTTCCGCCCAGGTACAAGGCCAGCGCCGGCCCCTTCGCGTCGTATTCGATACGCAGTTGGTTCCACCGGCCCAGGTCGGCGTCGCTGAGCTGGCAACCAATCTCGTGGCGTTCGCCGCTGCGCGAGTCGTCAACGGCCGCAATCAACTCGGCGCCTGCCAACTCGACGTGAATTGGATCGCACGCGCGTCGTTCGTCGCCCCAGAAAAAAAGAAAGGCATTAGCAAACTCTGTGGCCCAAAACTCGAGCGTCAGCGACCAGCTTGTCGCCGAGTCGAATGTCGGCCCGATGCTGAACACCTTCGGGCCTTTGGCGCAGTCGATCTCGTCGGCCCAGTCGAGGCCGAGACCGCCAATGGAATTCGGCTCGGGCCGGGCACCGCCGACAGCCCAGGTTCGCGCGGGGCGGAAGCCAATCGAAGGATTGCGCAGCGCCGGCATATCGTCGTAGCGAGCGGCACAGCGCAGATCGAAGCCCGACGTCCTGTAGGCGCCTCCACGCATTGCACGGCGGTCCGCTTCGCCGACTGCCTTGGTATCGAACCAATCGAGGATTCTTCCGCCACGCGCAGTGGGGTATGCCGTCGACGAGTTGTGGCACCATTCCAGCACATTTCCGAGCATATCGAAAAGGCCCCAATCATTGGGTTTCACGCTTCCAACGGGCCACGTTCGGCCCTCGCCGTTCGACCCGTACCGCGCGTAATGCGGCAGCAACGCCTGGCTGCCGCCACAATATGCGGCCGTGGTGGTCCCGGCGCGGCATGCGTATTCCCATTCGCTTTCGGTCGGCAAACGATACCCCGGCAGCCCGGCGCCATTCGGCCGCGCAGCCATACCGGCCGAGTAGTTCCCCTCGGCATTGGCAACGTAGCACCACTCTTCCGGAGGAATGCCTTGTTTCTCGCTCAGCCAATTGCAGTAGGCCGCCGATTCGTACCAGTCCATGCCCACTTGTGCCGAATCGTCCGTCTTGACGTATTCGCTGGTGTCGACGACGGCGGCAATCTCCGGGCGCTCCTGCTGGAAACGCCGCCAGTCCGCCAGCGTTACTTCATGAGCCGCGATGACGATGGCATGAGCGATCGTGCCGCGGAATTGGGTCTCGTTCGGGTTATGTCCCGGCTCGGTCTCCGGCGACCCCATCAGGAATTCACCCGGTTCCAGAATCACAAATGTCTGCCCCTGCGTGTTCACGTACCACTCCCGGGGATCGTCGACGGCGCGAGCCCGCAATTGTTCCTCGTTTTCGCGGAGTTTGTGGACGATTTCCGCGATCCGCCCGCTTTGCCCCCACTTCCGCAGCAGCCATTCGGCGGCGGCGTGGAGCCCGCGGTCCGGATTTTTTTCGTAGATTCCCAGCAGCCGTTCGATCAGCGGCCCTCGCTCGGCCGCCGCCAACTGGGCCTCGCTGAATTCGCCCAAAACGAGCACCAACGCCTGGCGAATCGCCGCGTCGGGCTCCTGGTCGAGCCGTTCGAGAATCGGGCGCGGGTCGCTCCCCAGCGGACCGAGCCAGTGGATGAAATAGCTCCTTGCGCGTGCGTCAGCATGGTTCCCGAACAGCGGCCACACGCGATCGGTTGCCCCAAGCTTGCACAACGCCATCGCCGCGTTGGCTTGCCTCTTGCCGAGCCGTTCTTTTTCGTCCTCCGAGGCGCTTTCCAGCGGCTTCTTGACCAACTCGGCTGCGCTCATCTCGATGGCGCGCCCCTGGTGCGCCGTAAGCCGCGCGTAGATTGTCGCGAACTGGAACGGCTCGGCGTCGGCCAGCAGGTCGAACAAAGTTTCCGGCGAGTCGGCCGCGTAATCGGCGACCGTCTCGGTGGCGTAGATCCGCGATTGCTCTCGTGCGGCCGCATCGCGATAGATTGCCCCCAGCGCCGCGATCAATTGCGTTCGGGCCGGGCGCAGGGCCGCGCGCCAGGCCACCAGCTCAGAGGTCTCGAGCGTCACCAGGCGGCCGGCGACGAATGGGGCGATGGGCCGCCACCGCTCGTCGTCGTGGGCGAAGGCCGCCAAAGCGCAAGCCGCTTGAAAGCGGTCTCTCGCCTCCCGCTTCGCATCGGCGGCGGCCTCCCAGAGCGGCTCAACGAGCCGCGCGGCGAGCATTCGAGCCTTGTAGGGCAACAGCGCATCCCTCGCGACCACGAATTCGGCCGGTGAAACGCGGAGCAATTGATTGCACAGGTAGGCCATTTTCGCCCCATCGACCGGCAACAGGGCCAGGCTGGTACGCAGCTTCTCGGCCGAATCGGTGGCCGCGCTTGCGTCACGCTCGGCCAGCAACGCGTCTGCCCAAACGCGGTAGCGCTCGAGCTCCTCCACGATTTGCGGCACCTGACCAATGTCGGCGCTTATCAACGAATCGACGTACCCCTCGGCGCGCAGCGCATTCTGCTTCTCCACGGCGACCAGTGTTCCCGCCACGAAGGTTGTTACCAGCGCGAGCGACAACGAGGCGACCGCGGGCCGGCGCTTGCACCAGAGCCACGCGCGGCCGGCCGGCGTGGCACGCCGCGCCACGATCGGCTTGCCTTCAAGCCAGCGCCCCAAGTCAGCCGCCAGGGCGCCCGCAGTTGAATAACGCGCGGCCGGCGCCTTCCTCAGGCACTTGAGACAAATCGTTTCCAGATCGCGTGGGATGGCCAAATTGAGCCGCCGCGGCGCCGCCGGCTCGGCCTCGACCACTTGGCGGATGGTTTCGATGGCCGAGGCCGTTTGAAAAGGGGGCCGGCCGGTGAGCAGCCAGTAGAGGGTGGCGCCAAGCGAGTAGATGTCGGAGGCAGCGCCGATCTCTCCGCTATTGCCGGTGGCCTGCTCGGGCGACATGTAGCTTGGCGTGCCGATGATCTGGCCGGCCTGGGTCAACCTCTCCGCGCTGACGTCACTCTGCAAAGCATGGCCTGCGTCGACGGCGATCTGTTTCGCGAGGCCAAAGTCGGCGATCCTGGGTCCGCGAGACCCGTCGAGCAGGATATTCTGGGGCTTGATGTCGCGGTGGACGATTCCCTTCTCATGGGCGAATTGTACGGCCTCGGCCACGCTCTTGAGCAGTTGCGCGGCCTCGCGCGGCGCGAGCGGGCCGGCGTTTTTGACGGTCTCGTCCAGGCTGCCGCCGGCCACGAGAGCCATCGAATAAAAGTGCTCGGCGCCGAATTGGCCGACCTCGTACACCGCAACAATGCCCGGATGGTCCAGCTTGGCCGCGGCCCGCGCCTCGGCCTGGAACCGGGCAATCCGTTCGCGACCGGCCAACTCGCCCGCTCGAATCACTTTCAGCGCGACCGTCCGGCCCAGGTTGACCTGGCGGGCCTTGAAGACCACGCCCATTCCGCCGCGGCCGATCTCTTCCAGGATCTCATAGTCGCCCAGCGCGCGCCGTTGCGACGCACGACCATCGGCCGGGGCGTTGGTGTCGTCGCGCGGCCCCTGGCCGTGCGTCGACTCGTCGGCGGTTTGCAAGGGGTCGCCCTCGAGCCAGGCCATCGCGTCCAGCGCGCGTATCCGCCGCTCGAGTTGGGAGGCCAATTCTGGGCAATCGCGACAGAGCTCGGCAGCGGTGATCTCTCGCCCCTGGTCGCGACCCTCTTCCCATTCGAGGAGCAGTTCGGCAAGGCGCTCGTCGGCGGGCATGGCAGTCAGGTCGTCGTGGTGCGAAGGGGGGCCTTACCGCTGCGGACACTCTGGGTGGACGACCTCAGGTTGGCGCTTCGCCGTCGAGCGCCTGGTGGAGTGCAACCTTGGCTTCTTGCCAGCGTCGTTTGACCGTTCGCGCCGAGACGCCGAGCACCTCGGCCGCCTCCTGCTGCGAAAGCCCGTCGTACCAGACTAGGTTAAACACCTCGCGCGCCTCCTCCGGCAGGGCTTCGACGGCCGCGTGGAACTCGCCCCAGCTTTCCAGCGATTGCGGCTCGAAGGCGCGCAGGCGATCAAGTGGAGCTTCGGCATCGTCGGCCGCGCGGCCCTGCGGGTCGCTGTAATGCTTGGCGCCGGGGCCGAGCGCCCCGAAGTGGTGGCGCGACAGGTCGAGCAGCTCGCGGCGGATCTGCAACGCGGCAAGGTTGAAAAAGTGCCGCGAGCTCTCGAGCTTGGCCTGGCTCAGCGCACGGTGCAGGCGCAGCAGGGCGCCTTGGAGCACGTCGTCGGTCTCTTCCCAGCGGCGCAGGCGCGGGTGATCGTTGAGCATCTTGCGCGTCAGGCGCCGCAGCCGCTCGCAGGTGCGTTCCAAAAGCGCGGCCGTTGCCGTCTCGTCGCCGGCCTGGGCCGCCGCGACCAGCAGAGTCGTCTTCGATGGTTGGCTCGATCGTGGCCCCATGCAGCCGGCACCAAGTCAATGGCACGCACACGCCGTTTGCCGTGGCGGCTGGAGAGATAGTACCATACGCGGGCGCGCTTTGCCAGCCAGAGACGGGCGCCACCCACCTTCTGTCCCCTTGGGCGGTCGATTCTCGCAAAGTGAGGGAGAAGCTCGCGATCCACATCCGCAGCGGTGAGGCCAAACCATGAGCATTCACGGTCCATCAAAACGCGCTCTTTGCCCAGCCGCGCCAACGTTTCGCGGCGGTCGCCGAAAGGCACCCCGGCTCACGCTGGAGTTCCTCGAGTCGCGTCGGCTGCTGTCCGGCGGTGCGCCGGCGGCCGAATACGGCCGGTTGCCGATGTCGTTCGAGCCCATCGTCAACACATCGGCCGACACGCACGCTGCCGATGCGTCGGCTTCGCCCGACGATGCCAACGGCAACGTTTCGCTCCGCTCGGCCGTGGAATACCTCAACGCCACGCAGCAGGCGGGCTACACGATCGAGTTCGACATGACGAAAGTCGCCAGTCCGATCGAGCTCTCGCTGGGCCCGATTGAAATCGCCGAGAGTATGACCGTCCAGGGGCCCGGCGCCAGCGCGCTGGCGATCGGCCAGATCACGACGGGCGTGGCGCGGCTGTTTCAGATTGACGCGGCCGATGCCAAGAACAATCCGGTCGCCGCGACGATCTCGGCTTTAACGCTCAACGCCGGCCTCGTCGGACCGTCGAACGCCGCGGCGATCGAGAACGTGGGAAAGCTCACCGCGGCCGGAACAAATTTCGACGCCACGCTCGGCTATGCTCCCTTGGTCGGCAGCCAGGTGACGCTGATCAGCGGCGGGGGCGCGCTGGCCGGGCCCGTCGAGGTCAACGGCGTGGCCATCAACCAGGGCGATGACGCGTTCTTGCACGACTACGGCGACCTCTACGCGTTTCAGGCCGACTACTCCGCCGCGGGGCTCGTACTGGCCTTCGATCCAAGCCCGACCATCCACGTGGCAAGCTACGGCTCGACGACGAGCAACACGGTTACCATTGGCCCCTCCACACCCCCGCCGCCCGGCGCCGTGGTGGCCGACTGGCGGTTTGAAGAGGGCGCCGCCGGGCAGCCCGCAACCGGCAGCAATACCGTGATCGATTCGTCCGCCAATGCGCTCAACGGCACGGCCATCAACGGCCCTGTCTACTCAGCGAACGTTCCCCTCAGTGGCCTGCCACAGACGGGACAGGCCGACAAGCTCTCGATGCAGTTCAACGGCGGCAACCAGCGCGTCTTCATCCCCGACAACCCCCTCTTTCAACTGACGCACAGCCTCACCATCGAGGCCTTCATCTACGTGACCGCCGCGCCCGTGCCGTCGACGCAAGACATTCTCTTCCGCGGCGACAACCGCGTGGGTTTCGATCCCTACCGGCTGGCGGTCGATAACTTCGGCAGCGGTCCCCAGGTGGCCTTCGCGATCGACGACGCCCAGAACAACCAGGCCGCGCTTCTCGCCCCGCTGCCCGGCTTCAACCAATGGGTCCACGTGGCCGGCACGCTGGACGACGGCACCGGCACAATGCGGCTTTACATCGACGGCGTCGAGCGCGCTTCGACCGCAACCTCGATCCGCCCCTTCGGCCCACTCAATGCCGCCGACGTTCCGGGCCTGGGCATCGGCAGCACCGAGTGGACCGACAACGAGTATTTCCACGGCCTGATCGATGAGGTCCGCCTTTCCAACGTCGCCTTGTCACCCGATCAACTGATCGGCGCCACGCCAGCCAATACCGTCGTCACCGTGAACGGCGCGCCGGTGCTCGATGAGCAGGCTGCCGAGCTGACGCAGATCAGTGTCGTGGCAGGCAGCACGAACGACACCTTCGACGTCGCGCCGTCGCCCTACGCTCAAATCAGCGTCGACACCGACAACCCAAACGGCGTGCAAGGCGACCTGCTGGTGTTCGACGCCCAATCGTTGTCCGTGGCCGCCACGCCCACCAGCTTCACCGCGCAGGCCATGCAGCCGGTCGATTTTCGCGGCTTCGACCATGTGAGCCTTACCGACGTCAACGGAATCACGTTTAGCACGGCGGGCGATTTCGCCAGCGACGTGACGGTTTATGGCGGCGGTCCCACGAACATCTACCAGCTCGGCAACGGCACACTGGTGGCCTTTCCCACGACAACCTGGCTCGACTATGTAGGTGGCTCGGCGGCGGACCAGCTCAGGATTCAAGAGGGCCCCAACGGCGGCTTGCCGCAGTTTGCGGGCAATGCGGCGGCACACCCCAACGCCGCGCTGGGCGCCAGCGGACTGGTTCCCCAAACCAACGGGATCAACTTCGACGCCGACGCCGGCGGCAATCTGGTCTTCGACTTCACCCAACCGCATGACGCCGCCTACTTCGACGATAATTTGAGCGCCGGCCAGCCGGGTCACAGCGGCGTGGTCAACGTGGCCGGCGCTTTCACCCTCTCGTTCACCGGCGTCACCAGCATGCTCTTGAACGGGGCTGGCGGCAACCTCACCGCCGACGACGCAGCCGACCCCGCCGCTACACGTCTGACCGCGGCCGACAGCGGCAGCTCAACCGACGGCGTCTCGCAAATCGTCGGCAACGGCGGTTTCCAGAATCTGCGCTTCGACGGCTACAACGGCTTGGCCCTGCGCGGCGACAATGCCAACGGCAACTCGCTCACGCTCGCCGACGTCGATACCACGCCGGTTGCCGGCAATGGCTTGAGCGGCGTCACTCTTCAGGGCGGCAGCGGCCCCGACACCTTCAACGTCGTCCCCTCTGCGGCCGCCGCAGTCACCGTGCATGGCGGGCTTCCCAACCCGCCCACCTCGCCCGGCGACACGCTCGTCGTGCCCTGGGGAGCGACGCTCTCCGATACGTTCGACCCGAACACGGGCGATTACGGCACCTGGACCGTGAGCGGTTATCAACGGGTTGCGTTCGACGGCATCGAAACGCTCCGCCCCGATCTGATCGTCAACACGTCGGCCGACACCGATGCCGCCAGCCGCTCGACGTCGCCGCTCGACCCCAATGGCAACATCTCGCTCCGTTCGGCCGTGGAATACGTCAACGCCGCGCAGCAGGCCGGCTATAGCATTGCCTTCGACATGACCAAAGTCGCGAACCCGATCGACCTCACGCTCGGCCAGATCGAAATCGCTGAGAGCATGACCATTGCGGGGCCCGGTGCCGGCCTGCTCTCCGTCGACCAGACCACCTCCGGCGGCGCGAGGTTGTTTCAGGTCGATGCCGCAGACCCGAACCATAACGGCATCGTCGCGACAATCTCGGGCCTCACGCTCAGCGGCGGGAGCGCCGGCGGCACCGCCGGCCCGGGCATCGTGCCGCAAGACGCGGGGGGCGCGATTGAAAACAGCGGCGGCCTGACCCTCGATGGCCTGCTGGTGGCGAACAGCAGCGCCACGTACGGCGGCGGTATCTACAGCGATTCGGCACTCAGCGTGACCAACAGCACGCTGTCGGGCAATACCGCCTGGGAAGGCGGCGGCATTTGCAACAACGGCGCATCGTCGAACGCGGGGACGGTGAGCGTTGGCGGCAGTCTCTTCTCGAACAATGCCGCCACGGCGTACGGCGGTGCCGTCTACACTCAGTTTGGCCCGGTGAGCGTGTCGGACAGCACGTTTTCAGGCAATTCGTCGCAAAACTACGGTGGAGCGCTTTATATCTCGCAGGCCACGGCCGCCGTGAGCAACAGCACGCTGTCGAGCAACTTCACATCGCCTCAGGGCGACGGTGGCGCCATCTACAACGACAACGGCGCGACCTTGGCCGTTACCGCCTGCACGCTCACGGCTAACTCGGGCTATTTCACGGGCGGCGGCATTTACAACAGCGGCACCCTGACCGTAACCGCGAGCACCCTCTCGGCCAATTCCGCGGGGCACGCCGGCGGCGGCGCGATCCGAAACCTCGGTAGCCTGGGACTGACCAATAGCACGCTGTCGGGCAACACTGCCGGCGGCGACGGCGGCGGCATTGACAACGGCGGAACTGTGACAGTGACCAGCAGCACACTATCGGGCAATTCCGCGGCCGGCGTCGGCGGCGGTATCGCCAGCTCAGGGACCGTCGTCAAGGCAAATATCGCCAACACGATCGTCGCCGGCAATACCGCCGCCAACGTTGCAAGCGATCCTGATGTCAGCGGCGACTACGGCAACACGGATCATAATCTAATTGGCCTGGTCGGCGACGCCACCGGTTTTACGGACAGCTCCGGGGCCGCGATCAACGCCAACATCCTCGGCACGGCGACGGCGATTGACCCGAAACTGGGGCCGCTGGCGAGCAATGGCGGTCCGACGCAAACGATGGCCCTGTTGCCCGGCAGCCCGGCGATCGATGCGGGCGGCAATTCCCCACCGGCGCCGTTCAGCGCGCCGGCCGCCGACCAGCGCGGCGTCGTGCGGATCACCGCGTCCGACCCGACGATCGACATCGGCGCCTTCGAGTTGCTCCAAGCCGCCGGCGGCGCGGTCGCGCTGAGCGCGACGGAGGGCGCGGCGCTGACCGGGACAACCGTGGCCACGTTCGCCGCCCCAGGGCCCGCCGCCGCGGCCGGCGACTTCAGCGCCACGATCGAATGGGGAGACGGTTCGACAACCGCCGGCTCCGTAAGTGGAACGGCCGCCACGGGTTTTACGGTTGTGGGAACGCACACCTACGCCGAGGAATCCGGCTCGTTGGCGCTCACGGTCGTGGTGCAAGGCGACGGCGAAACCGCCGAGATCCACGGCTCGGCGTACGTCGCCGACGCCGCGCTGAGCGCGACGGGCGGCTTCACCATGACCGCTGCGGAAGACGCCACTGTCAGCGGCGCCGTGGCCGCGTTCACTGACGCCGATGCGGGCGGCACGGCCGGCGACTACACGGCCACGATCGCCTGGGGCGACGGCACCACGAGCTCCGGCACGATCACCACCGTGGCCGGCGGGGGCTTCGCCGTGATAGGCGCCCACGCCTTCGCGGAAGAAGCGACGCCCTCAATCACCGTGACGATCAGCGACGCGGGGGGCAGTTCCGGGACCGTGACCAGCATGGCGAACATCGCCGACGCTCCGCTCGGGGGCACCGGCCTGACCGTCGCCGGCACCGAAGGCGTCACGTTGGGCGGCACGCTGGCCACGTTCACCGACGCCGATCCGGGCGGCACGGCCGGCGACTATACGGCCACGGTCGCCTGGGGCGACGGCGCCACGACCGCCGGCACAATCAGCGCGACGGCCGGCGGGGGCTTCGCCGTGATAGGCGCCCACGCCTTCGCGGAAGAAGCGACGACCTCAATCACGGTGACGATCAGCGACGCGGGCGGCAGCTCAGTATCCGTGACCAGTACGGCAAGCATTGGCGATGCTTCCCTCAGTGGCACAAGCCTCACGATCACGCCCACTGCGGGCGCCAAATTCAGCGGCACGGTGGCGACCTTCACCGACGCCGACCCGGCCGGAGCAATCGCCGATTATACGGCCACGATCGACTGGGGCGACGGCACCACGGCCGCCGGTACGATTACCACGGCCGCCGGCGGGGGCTTCGCAGTCAGCGGCGCCCACGCCTACGCGGACCAAGGCGCGAATTCGATCATCGTCGCCATCCACGACGCAGGCGGCAGCGTGACCAGCGTGACCAGCGTGGCAAATGTCGTCGCCGGTTCGGCAATCCTCATCGTCAACACATCGGCCGACACGCACGCCGCCGACGCGTCGAGCTCCCCGGACGACGCCAACGGCAACGTCTCGCTCCGCTCGGCAATTGAATATCTCAACGCCACCCTGCGGCCCAACCTCACGATCGGCTTCGACATGACCAAGGTTACAAGCCCGATCGAACTGACGTTCGGCGAGATCGAGATCGACGAGAGCATGTCGATCCAGGGGCCTGGCCCGAGCATGCTCACGATCGACCAGACCACCGGCGGCGGCGCGCGGCTGTTTCAGGTCGACAGCGCGAACACCGACGGCGCCGCGGTGGTCGCGGCGATGTCGGGTTTGACGCTTACGGGCGGCACCGCCAATGGCTCGTCGGAAGCCGCCCAAAGCGGCGGCGCCATCGAGAACAAGGGGAGCTTGACGCTCGACGCCATGCTTTTGACCGGCAATTCCGCGGCCTACGCGGGTGGCGCCATTAATAACGACGCGACCTTGGCCGTGACCAACTGCACGCTGTCGGGCAACTCCGCTAAGTACGACGGCGGTGGGATCTTCAATTTCGCCGGTTTGAGCGTCGCTAACAGCACGCTCGCCGGCAACTCCGCGTACCTTGGGGCCGCCATCTGCAGCGTCGGGGCCGTAACCACCTTGACGGTTACCGACAGCACCCTGTCGGGCAACGTCACCTCGTCCTATGGCAGCGGCGGCGCGATCTTCAACTCGTACGGCGCCACGACCGTGATCTCAAGCACTCTGGCCGGTAACTTCGGCGACAACTCGGGAGGGGGCATTTATAACGACGCCACGCTGACGGTGCTCGACAGCACGATCGCAGGCAACACGACGTCGTCCCACGGCGCCGGCGGAGGGATCTACAACACCAAGGCCGGCGCCGCGAGCGTCGTGAACACGATCGTTGCGGTCAACGCCAGCGCCTGGGATCCCGACGTGTACGGCGGCGGCTACACCACGACGGACCACGACCTGATCGGCATTGTGGGCGACGCCACGGGGTTCACGGCATCGGGCGCAACAATCCACGGGGACCAGGTGGGCACCACCGTCGCGATCGATCCAAGACTCGGCTCGCTCGGCAACAATGGCGGCCCGACCCAGACGATGGCGCTGTTGCCCGGCAGCCCCGCCATCGATACTGGCGACGATTCGCCACCGGCGCCCTTCACGCCGCCCGCGACCGACCAACGCGGCATCGTGCGGATCACCGCGTCTGACCCGACGATCGACATCGGCGCTTTCGAGCTGCTGGAACTCGCGGGCGGCGCCGCGACGCTGAGCGCCATCGAGGGTGCGGCGTTGAGCGCGATTGTCGGCACGTTCGCCGCCCCGGGGCCCAGCGCCGCGCCCGCCGACTTCAGCGCCACGATCCAGTGGGGAGACGGTTCGACAACCACCGGCTCGGTAAGTGGAACGGCCGCCGCCGGTTTCACCGTCACCGGCACGCATACCTACGGCGAGGAAACAAGCTCGCTGCCACTGACGGTGCTGGTGCAAGGTGACAGCGCCGCGGCCTTCATCCAGGGCGCCGCGCACATTGCCGACGCTCCGCTTAGTGCGATGCCGACGAACATCCTCGCCACGGAAGGCGCCGCGTTCAACGGGCCGGTGGCCACGTTTACCGACGCCGACCCGGCCGGCGCCGTGGGCGACTACACGGCCACGATCGCATGGGGCGACGGCGCCACGAGCACGGGCACGATCACCCAAATGGCCGGGGGCGGTTTCGCCGTCAGCGGCGCCCATGCCTACGCCGAGGAATCGACGGGGTCGATCAGCGTCACCATCCGCGATACGGGAGGCAGCGCCGCGACCGTGACCAGCACGGCCAACGTCGCCGATGCTACGCTCACAGGTAGCGGCGCGCCCATCGAGACCACCGAAGGGGCCACGTTCAACGGGCCGGTGGCCATGTTCACAGACGCCGATCCGGCCGGCGTCGTGGGCGACTACACGGCCACGATCGCATGGGGCGACGGCAGCACGAGTGCAGGCACGATCACCCAAGTGCCCGGCGGCGGTTTCGCCGTCAGCGGCGCCCATGCCTACGCCGAGGAATCGACGGGGTCGATCACCGTCACCATCCGCGACACGGGAGGCAGCGCCGCGACCGTGACCAGCACGGCCAACGTCGCCGATGCTACGCTCACAGGTAGCGGCGCGCCCATCGAGACCGCCGACGGCGCTACGTTCAACGGGCAGGTGACCACGTTCACAGACGCCGATCCGGCCGGTGCCGTGGGCGACTATACGGCCACGATCGCCTGGGGTGACGGCAGCACGAGTGCCGGCACGATCACCCAAGTGGCCGGGGGCGGCTTCGCCGTCAGCGGCGCCCACGCCTACGCCGTGGAATTGAAAGGGTCGATCACCGTCACCATCCGCGACACGGGAGGCAGCGCCGTGACCGTGACCAGCACGGCGAGCGTCGCGGACGTTGCGCTCGCGGGCAGCGGCATGCCCATCGAGACCACCGAAGGGGCCGCGTTCAGTGGGCCAGTGGCCATGTTCACCGACGCCGATCCGGCCGGCGCCGTGGGCGACTACACGGCCACGATCGCATGGGGCGACGGCGGCACGAGTGCCGGCACGATCACCCAAGTGGCCGGCGGCAGTTTCGCCGTCAGCGGCGCCCATGCCTACGCCGAGGAATCGACGGGGTCGATCACCGTCACCATCCGCGACACGGGAGGCAGCGCCGCGACCGTGACCAGCACGGCCAACGTCGCCG
>DATLQY010000966.1:0-2354 GCA_035534975.1 Pirellulales bacterium | reverse complement strand
CAGTGACGATCGACGAAGCGGGACTCCAGGCGACGGGGTTTCTTGCGGGCTACGAAAGTGTCATCTTCCCGGCGGAGTACCGTGGAATCGCAATTCGGGTCCGGGGAGTTTCGATCGGGGAGCCCGGCTTTCTAGGCGCTGAGTCGATGTTGACCGGTGCCCAAAAGGCCGCGATGAGTCAGATTACCGGTGAAGTCAACGTATTGGCGGGCCTCGACGCGGTTGACACGCTTAACCCGGGCCGGGAGAGCTTCTACGAGGAGAGCGAGCAATTCAAGGTGCTGCGACGCCACTTGATTGGTGAGGGCGAGCGAGCCGGTGGGCAATTGATGCGGGCCATCGGTGCCGTGCTGCGGCGAAGCCAGGTTCAGTCGGCGGTGGCCGACGTCGTGGGTCGAGCGACGCTTCGCCGCCGCGCGCTCGAAGACGTTTCGGCCGCCGTCACCCATCTCATCGCGCAGCGCGATGGCACCGCGTCGGCAATTCGCAAGATGCTCAAATCGAAACGCTCTGAGTTGAACGGCCTTTCGTCCGCCGATGATTTCGAAATCGTGCTGCCGGCGCGCGTCGGCGGTCTCAGGTTGGTTCAGGGCAAGGGAATGGTTCAGCCCGTGAAGGTCGATTATGCAGGAGAGCAAATCGAGCTCGATATGTCGCGCAAGGAGTGGGACTGGTCGCTCGTGCTATTCGACCGCAGTTTTGATGTTCTCCACAAAAAGGGAAAGCCGGATCAGCCCATCGCCGAAATCGACATCAGGAACGCGAAGATCCTGGTCAACTGGGGTCATCCCGCCAAGCCACAGATGGACGAGCGCGGGTTCTTGCGGATGGCGCTGTCGTTCGTAATCGCCAAGGAAGCCGGCAAACACGACCCGCGTCTGACGATCGAGTTGGCGCTTCGCCTCTTGTCGTTCACAAGCGCCACCCATGGCTAAGCTCATTCAGGGATCGGCGTTGCTCTCGAAGCACGTGGGGTGCAAGGACCATGTGCTGCTGGTCAATCCGCCCGTGCAGGAAACGCGGTACAGTTGGCTCCGATGGAACCAACCGCTTGACCTGCTCAAGCTCGCCTCATGCCTGCGTGAACAGGTCCGGTGTCAGGTGAGCCTGCTTGATTGCCTTAAGCCTGACGCCAAGGGCGAAGTCCATGTCGAGTGGCTCCCGAAGGACCGCCGCTATAACTCCGTCGGCGGAGAGCGCTACCCGATGCGGCACTTCGGTGAACGTCACGAGGTGCTTCAACAGAGGCTTGCCGCCAAAGCGTTTGGAGAAAAGCGGCCGACACAGGTCTGGATCACGTCGCTGTGCAGTTTTTGGCACGAGAGCGTCGCGCAAATGTGCCGCGTGGTGAAAGACTCGCTGGATGACGCGCAGGTCGTGCTGATTGGAAGCTACGCGCGGTTGATGCCAAAACACGCCTGTGAAACCTGCGCGGCGGATTTCGTGGTGTCCAAGTTCCCGAGTTTTCACCAACCATCGTACCTCGGACTATACGGCAGTGAATTGCCTCCCTTTGTCGCCGTCACCCTGGAGCCCAGGACGATGGCCGCGGACGTCGCCTGCGCCGTGGAGCACGGCATCGTCGACGTCGCGTTCTTCGACGACGACATCTGCCGCGACGACGGCGGCCCGCTTGCCGAATGCGTGGAACGCACGCAGGGGCTGCACAAGCACCTGCGCTACCACGTCATCTGCGGTCTGGAGCCGGCGCGGATCACGCCGCAAATCGCCGACGTTCTTGGCCGCAGAAGCTTCGCCCAAATCCATCTCGAGGAGGCCGACACTGCCGACGGCCGCCTCGACCTCGACGCTTACGAAAGCGCTTCCCGCTACCTGGGTCATGCCGCGGTTTCGTCGGCAACCGACCGGCTCAGTGGGTTTGTCTGGATCGGCCGACCCGGCGACGATCTTGAAGACTTGATCGCCCGCTCGCTGCACGTCCTGCGAGCCTGCGGCAGCCTGATCCTCAAGCCGTTCTCGCCCACACCGGGCAGCGCTGAGCAAAAGGCACACGCGGAATACCTTGCCAAGATACCCCATCGCAACTGGTCGCCGCACTTTTTTCCGTTCGCTGAGTTGAACGGGATCGGCCGCGACGAGTATCATGACCTTTACCGGCTGGCTGCTTTTCTCAACGAAAAGGTCCGCAGCCGCTCGTTTGATCTTCTCAACGGCACCCTAGGGGCGGAAATGCTCCGCCAGAGCCTGCGCAGGGAGGTATGGAAACTTGAGCCGTCGCCGTTCCGCATTGCTGATCAGCCCGCCGATCTATGATACCCAGTACTGGGCGCACTGGAGCATGCCGTACGGTTTGCTGCGCGTCGCCAGTTGGTTGCGAACTAAGGGTTACGTGC
>DATLQY010000965.1:0-8968 GCA_035534975.1 Pirellulales bacterium | reverse complement strand
CTGCACCGCGCGGCGGATCAGGGCGGGCTTACCTACTGGACCGCCAAGCTCGACGCCGGCGAGAGCCATAGCCAGTTGGCGTATGAGATTGTGCAATTGGCGCTTCCACGCGAGGAACAGCGCGACAAGGTGCAAGCGCTCTACGAAACCTATCTGCTCCGTGCGCCGGACCCGGGTGGCCTTCAAGCCTGGACGGCGTTCCTGTACGACGGCGGCACCGACGAGGAATTGGCCCAGATCCTGGTCAGCTCGCCCGAGTACCTTCAATCGCGCGGCGGCGGCACCAACGACGGTTTCCTCGACGCGCTGTACCAGGATGCGCTGGGCCGCGCGGTCGACGCCCCGGGGCGGGCGTATTTCGACGCGGCCATGGCCAGAGGTGCCACTCCGGCCAGCGTGGCTGCGATCATCTTCGGCAGCGACGAGTACCGCCGCGATTTGGTGTCGGACTGGTACCAGCAGTTCCTCGACCGGCCCGCCGACCCACAGGGTTTGGAGGCCTTCGTCGGTCAACTCGCCGACGGCGCGCGCGATGAGCAGATCATCGCCGACATGGTCGCCAGCGACGAGTACTTCGCAAAAACGGCCGAATAAGCCTCGCCAACGACGGCAATCTAACCGCAATCCGGCTTGGGGCGTTTTCGAATTGGCCGCGGGTGCGCCGCGCCGTCGCGAACCGAGAGCTTGGCCCCCACCACACCACACATTACCACCTAATAAGGTGGCGGGTTATATCTTCCCATGGTGATACCTCGCACTGCCAACAATCGGTGTTTCTTTCAAGCCGATCGGTTGGTTGGAGCCCGCCCCGCGTTGTGACACTTTCCCTCTTTCGCTATAATCCGCCTTTCATGGATTCTGGCATACCACGCCCGAAATAGGAGACATAACCACGCTCGCCGCACGCGTTGGCATCGGACACGATACCCACCGGCTCGCGCCGGGCGGGCCGCTCCGTTTGGGTGGGGTCGACGTGCCCCACGACCAGGAAATGGTTGGGCACAGCGACGCCGACGTGCTGCTGCACGCGGTGACCGACGCCCTGTTGGGCGCCGCCGCCTTGGGCGACATCGGTGAGCTCTTTCCCGACACCGACGCGGCCAACCGCGGCCGTGATTCGGCTGAAATGCTCTCACTTGCCGTTGCCAAGGTGGCCGAGGCCGGATATGCAATCGTCAACGTCGACGCCATCGTCTTCGCCGAGCGGCCCAAGCTCTCGGCTTACAAGTCGGCCATTCGACAGCGGATCGCCGAGGTGCTGGGGCTGGAAGTCGGCCGCGTCGGGCTGAAGGCCAAGACCGGCGAACATGTCGGACCCGTGGGAAGGCGGGAAGCGATCATGGCCGAGGCGATCGTGATGCTGGAACGTATCGAAGTGTGATTTCAGAAACCTGCCCATGCCGATCCGAATCTACAACACACTGTCGAAGACCAAGGAACCTTTCGAGCCGGTCACGCCCGGCAAGGTAGGCATTTATCTCTGCGGACCGACGGTCTACAAGCCCAGCCACATCGGCCACATGGTCGGACCGGTGATTTTCGACGCGATCAAGCGGCACCTGGTCTATTCGGGCTACCAGGTGACGCTGGTGATCAACATCACCGACGTCGACGACAAGCTGATCGCCGAGTCGCGGAAGCGGGCGATCTCGATGGCGGCCGTGGCCGAAGAGATGACCGCCGACTACCATCGCAACCTGGAAGCGATGGGCGTCGACACGGTGGATCACTTCCCCAAGGCGACCGACCACATCGGCGACATCGTCGAGTTCACTCAGACGCTGATCGAGCGTGGGTACGCCTATGTGGCCGAAGGCGACGTGTTCTTCGAAGTCGGCCGCGATCCCGAGTACGGCAAGCTCAGCCGCCGCGACGTGACGGCGCTGCAAGGCGAAGGGGGGGGCGCCGCCGAACGAAAACGCTCCGCCGCCGACTTCGCGCTTTGGAAGGGGGCCAAGCCGGGCGAGCCCTCCTGGCCCAGTCCCTGGGGCCCCGGTCGCCCCGGCTGGCACATCGAGTGCTCGGCCATGAGCCGCCGGCTGTTGGGCGAGACTTTCGACATACATGGCGGCGGGCTCGACCTCGTCTTCCCGCACCACGAAAACGAAATCGCCCAAAGCGAGTGCTGCCACGGCAAGCCCCAAGCCAGGTTCTGGCTGCACAACGGCCTGATGCAGGCTTCGCATGAAGTCGGCAAGGTCGGCGGCCGCAATACGCGCGAGCTGGCAGAAGGTGACCTGGCCGCCGGCGATTTGGGCGCCGGCGATCAAGCCGCGCAAGAACTAGGAAAGATGGGCAAATCGAAGGGGGCCAGCGCTTTCCGCGACCTCTTGGCCAAGTACCGCGGCGAGACGATCCGCTTCTTCCTGCTCTCGACCCACTACCGCCGGCCGATCGATTACAGCGAAGAGCGGATCGACGAGGTCGAAAAGGGGCTCGACACTTTCTACCGTTTCTTTCATCGCTACCAGCGCGTGACCGGCGAGAGCTTTTATGAGATTGACGCACCTAAGAGACGCGTTGATGGCGACGCCGACCCAGGCAATTCTTCCCCAATCACGACTGCAGTTCGCACCCTCCGTGATCATTTCCTGGAGACGATGGACGACGACTTTAATACGGGAGGTGCCATCGGCGTATTATTTGATTTGGTCCGAGAACTCAACAAACATGCGGACCACTACCGACTTGAATTACCTCCGCAGGAGGTGAGCGCGAATGCGACGCCGGACGAATTGTTAGCTCAGCGCTGGCTACCAGAGCATCGTAAGGGCCTGAGGTACGGAGCCAAAGTCCTGCGCGAGTTGGCCGCCATCCTGGGCCTCTTCGGCCGGCTGATCGATACACCTCAAGCCGCCGGCGCAGACGACCTGGTCGGAAAGCTGATGGCGCTGGTCATCGACGTGCGTGCCGAAGCCCGTAAGAGCAAGAACTTCGCCATGGCCGACCAGATACGCAAGGGACTCTCGGAGCTAGGGATCACGCTCGAAGACCGGCCGACGGGCACCGAGTGGGCGAGGCAGAATTAGTCATTTGTCATTTGTCAGTTGTCATTTGTTGAGGATGACTCCTCGTTCCCACGCTCTGCGTGGGAACGGATCGAATGGACGCTCCGCGTCCCACTGGCCGCGGAGCGGCCGATTTTAAGTTCCCGCGCAGAGCATGGGAACAAGGCGACGAATACCACTCACCAATGACAAATGACAAATGACCAATGACAAACCACGCATTCTCGGCATCGACCCGGGGCTGAACACGACGGGCTACGGTGTGTTGGAGGTGGCGGCGGGAGGGCCGCGCCTGTGCGAGGCGGGCGTGGTCCGCGGCCGGACGCGCAACTCGTTGACCGCCCGCGTGGCCGAAATCCATGCGGGTGTGACCGAGGTGATCGCCAACCTTAAACCCTGCACCATGGCCCTGGAGCAGCTTTACGGGCATTACAAGCGCCCGCGGACGTCGATCTTGATGGGGCACGCGCGCGGCGTGATCTGTCTGGCCGCGGCGCAGGCCGGGATTCCCGTGGTCCATTACAGCGCCACCCAGGTAAAGAAAATCCTCACCGGCAACGGCCGTGCCGGGAAGGCCCAGGTGCAGCGGGCCGTCGAGCGCGAGCTGCGGCTGAAGGAACTTCCCGAACCGCCCGATGTCGCCGACGCATTGGCCATTGCGCTGTGCCACTATTATTTGCAGCCCGAGTGGTCGGCACTGGCGAGAAGACGGAGAGCGTAAGTGGGCGCCGCCGCTGGCGTGGGTGGTGGGCTATTGTTGGTCCAGGGTCAGGAGTACGCAGAGCATGAAAGTGATCGACCTGAAAGAGGCACAGACGAATCTTGAACAATATGCGCGGGAATGCCAATCATCGCCCGTCGTCGTGACCGTGGATGGCAAACTGGCCTTTGAAATGCTGCCGGTTCGTACAGACGATGCCGAGTTCGTCGAACGCCTGATTGAGGAGAACGACTCCTTCCGCAAGCTGGTCGAAGAACGCCACGCCGAGTCGGATCACGGACAAGTGACTTCACTGGAAGAGGTTCGACGGCGCTTGGCCTGAAACGGCCATGTCCCCTGCGACGGAGCGACCTGCGAGCCAGATGGTGATCGCGCTTCCGTTTCAGGTCGAACCGGTCGTCACTTGGGCGGGCCGGGCCGCCCCGTTGAAATAGCCTGCCGCCCACAGGGACATGGATTTGAAATCCCTATGGCTCGCGCACTGCGCAAACGCCTTGATGTCGGGCTTTCCGAACGTGCTCTGCGATAGGGTCGTGAGCACGTCGCCCGGTGCCGCCACACCAATGCCCTTCTTTAGCTGATCGAGAATGCAGCGGTAGCGGAAGGAATTCCGTGTGGGTGTCACGAAGACCCTACTATCCTTCGCAAGCCGCTTTAGAACCCGTGAGAGGATTTTCTGCGAAACAGGATGTGAAACGTGCGTGCTCATCGGAGTTATTGGCCTGATCTTGATGGGACATGATCGCGGCGTGATCTGCCTAGCCGCGCCACTACTGCGCCGCGGAGCTGAAGAAAATCCTAACTGGCACCGGCCGCGCCGGCAAGGCCCAGGTGCAGCGCGCGGTGCGGTGTGAGCTACGGCTCACGGACCTTCCCGAGCCGCCGACGCGTTGGACCTAGCATGTTTTTGCATTTCGACAAAGCGGGATGCGCCAAGATGCCATCGGCTTGCCAGATGGAGTTTCACGCTGGCTTTCTACAAACGGCCTGCCCTTCTTCCATTTCTTGGCCTTCTCGCAGACACCGGCCCCTCGCTGCCTTCGGCAGCGAGGGGCCGGCGGACGGGGGAAGAGAGGGTACGTTACGCTATTTTAGCAGCCAACGTCACGGACCACCGGGCGAGCCGGTGGCATGGTGCGCATGCAGCCAGCGTAGCCCGATTCCGCTTTCAACGGCTCGCGGCCGCGCTTCCCGGTTTGGGCGATTCGGCGCCGTTGCCAATCCACTAGCGGCGGATTTCGCCGATGGCTCAAGATGCCGTCGGCTTGCTCAATGGAGTCCCGTCGCTTTCATTACGCATCGACCCGCACGAATTTCTGCAGCGCATGGCAGCTCGCGGGCACTTCGCCGCGTTTGCCGCCGGCCGACATGACGACCTCGCCGACATAAAGGTCGCCGCGCGAGTCCATCGCCAGATCGTGCGGGGCGAAGAACTCTCCCGGAGCGCAAGGGTCGCCCTCACCTCCCCAGCGGACGAGCAACTGGCCCTCGGAATCGAAAATGCTCACCCGCGCGGCGGGTACCTCTCCCGGGGGAGGCGTCTGCCACGGAAAACGGCCGGCACGCCAGCCGACCTCGGCGACGAACACCTGGCCTTCCGGGCCGACGAAGACCTGCATGGGCCGCGCGACGTCGGTCCAGATGCCTAGCAACTCGCCGTCGCGCGTGAAAATCTGGACGCGGCTGTTCTCGCGGTCGGCCACGTAGACGCGCGATTGACGGTCGACGGCGATGCCATGCGGCACATTGAACTGCCCCGGCCCCTCGCCCGGCGCGCCCCACGAAGCCAAGAGCTTGCCTCCGACGGAGAAGTGGTGGACCCGCGCATTGCCGTACCCGTCGCTGATGAAAAGCGAACCGTCGGGCGCGAAGGCCACGTTTGTCGGCAGGTTGAAGGGAGGGCCGGCCTGGCGAACCGTCCGGTAGTCGAATCCAACCGCGCCGGTCTCGGAGGCTTTGCCCGGCGTGCCCAGTGTTTCCAGAAGCTTGCCTTCGATCGTGAATTTATGGACCACGTGTCCCAAGTCGTCGGTGCAATAGACGGCGTCGTCGGGACCGATCGCGATTCCGTGCGGGCGTTGGAACAATCCTTCGCCCCACGAGGCGATAAAGCGGCCGTCACGATCGAAGACGATCACGGGGTGCATGCCGCGGTTGAACACGTAGACGCGGTCCGCTGAATCGGTCGCCACGCCCGCCACCTCGACGAAGCTCCAGCCCGTCGGCAGTTGCTCCCAACCCACTTGGACCTGGTAGCGATAGTGGCCGGCGCCGACGATGATGGGATTTGGGGAATTGGTCATTCAGACTGTCCTTTTGGCGACTTGTTCCAGGATCTCTTTCAAGATTCGCGGTGGCACGACGCCGGCCATACATCCTGGAGCAATATTGCACTTTTCGATTTTGACGATCCAATTGCAAACGGCGACCGTGGGTTTCTTCAATTTAGTCCCACAGTTTCCAGCGGGGTGGTACGGAATCGCGATGTAGTCGTCAGGCCGTGGATTAATATTTGCGGCAGTATTGGAAGCAACCACGCCGACGAGGGTGTCGCTGAACACGATTTCGTCATCGGAAGTCAGGACTATGACCGGGCGGTGATAGAAGTTATTGCCGCCAGGATCGGCGATTTCCACCCACACAATTCGACCTTGAGTCAACGATGGCACGTCGGCAAGTCTACGTCGAGTTTCTTGATTTCGTGGATTCTCACCAGGGTCGCTCCTCCTGAAATCCCAGCAGTTCCGGCGGCGGCTGGCTTTGGTTGGCCAACTCAAGAAGCACTGAATTCGGAGGGGTCAATCGCTTCAATCCCTTGGCCGCCGCGACATCCTCCGGCTCGGCGCCGTCCGCGAGTAATTTCAACACGTTCTTCATTGCGGCGCAGGGGGCCGCCATCGGCGCGACGATGATGAACTCCGTAATTCGTGCGGCGATTTCGCCCAACTCGCACAGGACTTCGGCCCCATTTCCCAAGTTAGCGCGGCAACGCTCGATGTGGACGTGAACCGTGCCGCTGTCCCACGTCTCGACAATCAATTCAGTCCAAACGGCGTCTTCGCCCTCACCTTGCTTGGCGATCAGGCCGCCATTGGTCGAGTTCCGTCGCGCCCAGTCAAGAATACGCGCGTCAGGATACTGGAGCACAACGCATGCGTCGCACTGCTTGCATGACTCCGATGTTGAATGCATGACGAATCTCGCGACAGTCGGCCCACGATCACCAATGCATGGTACGCTTCGAAACGCGTTGTTTCAATGGGTTCGACCACACGGAGTTACTGCGATCGGCGCGCCGTATCAATATGCCGCGTACGACTTCTCCTCGATCAACTTCGATCCCAGGAACTCGTTGATCCGCCGCTTGACCGCGGCCCGGTGGTCGTTGCGATGGTAGACGCTACGGGCCAACTCCACGAAGCGCGCCCCGAAGTCGCCCGTTCGCTCGCAGAGGCGGATTTCGTCCTCGACGTCCCAAAGGGACTCGTTGACCGCGGTAAGCTGCGCCGTCAAGTCGGTCAGCTCGGCCGAATCGCCCAGAGACGCGGCACGGGCCGCTTCGAGCACGTCCAACTCGGCCCGCACGTTTTGCAAGCGGGCCGGATCGGTGATCCGGCGGCCCTTGATCCGCAGGATCGTGAGTTTGTCGAGCAGCTCGCCGGGAGCAACCTCGACCGTGATTGGTCGCGGCCCGCCCGGCGAACGCCCTTGGGCCAGCGCCGTGGCCATCCGGCGGAAGACCCCATCCCAGTCGCTCAGGCTCGTCTGGCGGAAGAGACGCACGGTGGGGTACCAAGGACTGTCGTCCCGATCAAGCAGCCAGCGCCAGTCGGGCATGTACGACACCGCGCACCAGACCGGCACACCCAACGCGCCCGCCAGGTGCGGGATCGCCGTATCGGTCGTGATCACCAGGTCGAGGCACTTCATCACCGCGGCGGTGTCCATGAACGGACCAGCGGCTTCATCGAGCCGCTGCGCAAGATCCACCACCGGAAAACGGCTCGTTGCCTGCGCCAATTGCTCACTGCCGTACCCCTTTTGCAAGCTGAAGAGCTGCACGCCGGGCACCCGGGCCAGGGGCTCGAACCGCGATAATGGAACCGAACGCTTGCGGTCCCAACGGTACTTGAGGCTGCCTTGCCAGGCGATGCCCACCTTGAGTCCGCGGAAGGCAGCGAGCTCCCCGCGCCATGTTTCGACGAGCCGCGGGTCGGGGAGGATGTAGGGTACATTGGCGGGAACATTGTCGAGCGTCGTGCCGAAGATTCTTGGCAGGCTCAAGAGCGGGGCATGCAGGTCGAAGGCCGGCAGAGAATCGCCCTGCGCTACTACGGAGTCGATACCGACGGCGCATGCGGACAGCAGAGGCACCAGCGGCCTCTGGCAGACGACGACCACACGCCCGCCGCGCTCGCGGACCATCGGCGCGTAGCGGATGAACTGCAAGGTGTCTCCCAACCCCTGCTCGGCGTGTAAAAGCACCGTTTTGCCGGCCAACCCCGGCGCGGAGGGGTCCAAGAGCGGCTGGCGGAAGGGGCGCGGCGGCAGCTCCGGCGCCTTCCAGCGAGCTTCGTATTCGGGCCAGGCTTCGGCGAGCCGACCCTGCAAAAGCCAAACCAGCGACCGGTTCTTGCGGGCGTCGGCCATGTCCGGCTCGATGGCCAATGCCCGTTCGTACTCTGCCAGCGCGTCGTCGAGCCGCCCCAGCTCGGAGAAGACGAACCCCAAGCTGACGTGGGCTTGGGCCATGCTCGGCTTCAACTCGATCGCACGCGCGCAACTGGCCGCGGCCGCTTCGAGATCGCCGAGGGACAATAGCGCCATGCCCAGTCCGCCGTGGGCCTCGGCGAAGTCGGGCTTGAGCCGCACCGCCTCGCGCAGGCTGGCGACCGCCTCCGCATGGCGGCACAGCTCGCGCAGCGCGTTGCCCAGGTTGTTGCGCGCCTCGGCGAACTCGGGGCGAAGCCGCAGCGCTTGCTGGTAGCAGGCCTCGGCCGGCTCGTGCTTGCCCTGCGCGGCCAGAGCGGCGCCCAGGTTATTGTGAGCGTCGGCCAGATCGGGCTTGAGTGCCAGCGCCTGACGGCAATAAGTGGCCGCCTCGTCCAATCGCCCCTTCCCGAGCAACAGGCTACCCAGGTTGTTGTGGGCCTCGGCGAAGTCGGGCTTGAGTCGCACGGCGTGCTGGTAGCTGGCCAGCGCGTCGTCGAGCCGGCCTTGTTCCTTGCGAACGTTGCCC
>DATLQY010000964.1:0-3248 GCA_035534975.1 Pirellulales bacterium | reverse complement strand
CGTTTTATCTGGGCAGTTGCGAAGTGACGCAGCGGCAGTATCAGGATCTGATGGGCGTGAATCCCTCGCACTTCTCGTCGGACGCGCCGGGCAAGGACGCTCTGAAAGACCTGGATACCGGCCAGCACCCTGTGGAAAACGTGAGCTGGTACGACGCCGTCGACTTCTGCAACAAGTTGAGCGAGAGAGAGCAACGGTTGCCGTATTACATGCGTGAGGGAGAGGCGGTCAAGATCCTGGGCGGAACCGGGTATCGTTTGCCCACGGAGGCCGAATGGGAGTACGCCTGCCGCGCGGGCACAACCACGCGGTGGTTCTTCGGCGACAACGAGACGAATTTGGCCCAGCATGCCTGGTTCGGCTCCAGCGCGGGCGGCCGCACGCATCGGGCTGAGGGATTGCTCGCAAACCCGTTCGGCTTGTACGAACTTTATGGCAATGTCTGGGAGTGGTGCTCGGATTGGCATGGCGAGTACGCTGCCGACGCGATCAGCGACCCGACTGGGCCCACGGCCGGGTCTGGCCGCGTGCTTCGCGGTGGCGCGTTCCGCAGCCTCGCGCTCAACTGTCGCTGTGCGCTCCGCCTCGCCAGCCACCCGTTGGACCGCCCCTACAACTTCGGGTTTCGGGTGTTGTGTGGCCGTTAGCCCGTTGTTTCCAGTCGTCTGATTTCTGGGTCTCCGCACTCCGAACTCTGGGGGTGCATGGGGCGCTTTCCCCCCTGCTCGCGAAAAAATTCGTGGACACCCACACAACTTTCGCCAAGACGCACGATTTCGGCTTTAGCGCTTGCGGCCCTACGCACCTCCTCGCCTGGGTCGGCCCGCGAAGGTCGGTTCGTACGCGCCCAACGCGCTCGGCCTGCGCGAGATGCATGGGAAGGTCGACGAATGGTGCTCCGATCGGCACAGGGCGTACGGCCAATCTGTCGATTGTGAGGTCGATCCGGCGGGTACCGAAGCAGGCTCGTTCCGGGTGCATCGGGGTGGCGGCTGGGACTACGGCACTGCGATCTGCCGGTCGGCGCACCGCTCTTCGTCCCAGCCCACGCTCCGGACGAGCAGCCTTGGCTTTCGTGTTGCCCTAGTTCCGTCCGGCCAAGCAAGCGAAGCCGCGAGCGCCGGCCGCGCAGGGCCGTAGCGAGCGCATTGTGTCCTTTCCCCATGCCAACGAGTACCCCTTCTTCCCAGCGGCAGCGCGTCGTCGCTTTGGCTGGAATACGTGATCGACAAGCACAACAACAACTTTTTCTGGTTGATGTGGTATGACTCGAATGGCATCCCCGAATTACCAATGAGCACCGTATTTGGTAAGGACGACTTCGGTGAAATGGTAAAATTGCTCACGACGTTCATCTAATAATTCCGCCGCATGATGGAGGGAAAGACAGGATTCCAGGATGAACGGGATGGAAAAATCGGCTGACGGTTGTTCCGAATCCCATCCTGTCCATCCTGGAATCCTGTCCAAAAAGTTGGTCTGGTCATTCGTTCTTTAGCCTTTTGGTTTCCGTGTTCGATCAGTGTTCGATCCGTGGCCAAGCCCCGCGTCGCTTGCGTCCGCCTTTCGCGCCCTTGTTCGCCGTTGGCGGTGCGGCGCGCCACGTTGGACGAAATAGGACGGGAATTCGAAAGCCATGTCGAATCGTCGTGTCTCGGGCCGCGTGGCCCGGAGCGGCGGCTGGATCAACGATACCGCGCACTGCCGTCCGGCGTACCGCGGGGCGAGCCGGCCCGTGCTCCGCCTCAACCACCTGGGCTTCCGTGTCGCCCTAGTTCCGTCCCGTCAAGCAAGTGAGCCGGCGAGCCAAGACTCGTAACGGGCAGAAGCGATCGAATCGCGCATATGCGGCCGAAGTTGGTTTGGTGGGCCGCCGCTCGCCAACGGCGATCTTGTCCCACTGTCCCACCACGCCGTAGTCGGGATGAGCGAGCCGGCACCTGAAGTACATGGCGCCCCGGCGGGCCCCGTGAGTGAGCCCTCAAGCGTCCGGCGGACGACGCTTCAATAATTCAATCTCGCGGCGCAAGCGCTCGATTTCGAGCTGTTGCTCTTGGACGTGTTTTGCTTCGGCGTCCGCGCGTCCTCTTTCGGCGCGCGCCTCTTCCCTGGCGGTGGGCAACCAACGGCCTGTCTTGGGATCGTAAAGCCGCAGGTCTTCGCCGTCGGCTTCGAGGTGCAGGCCGAGCACTTCACTGGGCAATCGTCCCGACTCCGGAAAGACCGGCTCGTACTCTCCGTCACGAAGCCGGTGCCCTTTCAACTGACCCTCGAGGTACTCACGATAGGGGTCGAACAGAAAATACTCCGAGACTTTCAGGACGTCGCGGTACAGTTTCAGTTTCTTGTTCGTGTCATCGCCGCGGGTCGAGTCGCTGGTGATTTCGATCACCAGGTCCGGACCGCGGCCCTCTTCCCAGAGCAGGTAGTGTTTGCGAGGCTTGTCCTTGGTGATGCCCCGCACGACGAACACGTCGGGCGAAACGTGCTTGCGCTTGTCGCCCTTGACGTAGAACATGAACATGTTGCCCGACACATAGATGTCGGGCTCGGCGGCGAACCATTCTTGCAGCACCTCGATCGTGATCAGTAGATTGTCGCGGTGGACAGGGGTTTCTCCCACGGGACGGCCATCCGAGCAGGGGTAATTGACCTCCGCGGGGCCAAGCGACGCGGGCGGCGAAATGGGCGGAATGATCGACATGACGTCGGCTACCTCACGTGCCGCCGCTGACACGCGGCGGCTTATCGCCATTGTATCCGCCCCCCTGCCGGCTGTCGACGTGGACTATCCTCCTTCCTCTTTCCGTGACCGTTCCGTG
This sequence comes from Pirellulales bacterium, assembly GCA_035534975.1. Taxonomy (GTDB): domain Bacteria; phylum Planctomycetota; class Planctomycetia; order Pirellulales; family JAICIG01; genus DATKSN01. Next base: position 426 of record DATLQY010000964.1, on the reverse strand, counting down.
CTTCTTGCCTGCTGAACCCCGAAAAGAACGTGAGGCGGCGAGCGCCGGCCGTGCAGGGCCGAATCGAGCGCATTGTGTCCTTGCAACGGTCGGGCATGCGAGGCCGCCAAACGTGGTAGTCACGCTGGGCCGTGCACAATTTCGCCGTCGGGCGATTGCTGTGTTATCCAAGCCATGATGGAGGGAACGACAGGATTCCAGGATGATCAGGATCGACAAATCGGCTGACGGTCGTTCCGAATCCCATCCTGTCCATCCTGGAATCCTGTCCAAGAAGTTGGTCTGGTCATTCGTTCTTCAGCCTACTTGTTGCGGCGCCGACGGCATGGGCAGGAAATTCTTCGCCACGGATCAAACACGGATCGAACACGGATCGAACCCAGCGCGGCCTTCGGCCGCAACCAAAGACTGAACGGTCCACGAATC
>DATLQY010000963.1:0-4774 GCA_035534975.1 Pirellulales bacterium | reverse complement strand
AAAAACCGATTTGGCCAAGCGTGGTGACCGTGCCGCTGCCCGCCGCTACCTCGAACAAAAAGGAGCCCCCACCACCATTGCCCGCGGTGCCGAAGAGATTGCCGCTGCTGTCCAAGATCACGCTGCCGTTGGTATTCGTGGACCCACCCCCGTACGAGCTAGGGAATGACGCGACCACGGTGACGGTACCGCTGCCCTTCGCGACCTCATAGACTTCGCCGGTCCCCGACGCGCCCCCATGTTGGGTCGTGCCGAAGATATTGCCGCTGTCGTCCGCGACCACCCCGCTCACGGGGAACTCACCGTTGCTTCCGTTGAAAGTAGCCAGGGTCGTAAAGCTGAGCGCTTTGGGGTCTGGCGTGCCATTGATCTCGAACGTGTCGCCGGTCGTGGAAACGGAACTGGAAGTCGTGTTGCGGATGAACTGACCTTGGCCAGTGATGTTGATGATGTTATTGCCTGGATCGCCCGTTGTTCCGAGGTCCACCGTGCCGCCGGTGACGGAAATTGCGGCATCGGCAAAGCCGGTGCTCGATTGCACGGTGTCGTTGCGCAGCGTCAGACTGCCGCCGGTGACCAGAATTGTCGGGGCGTCCGTGGCAGTCGTGAGCGTTATGCCGGTGACGATCACAGTTCCCGAAGACACCGTCAAGGCGGGCGACTTTCCGACGATGGTTTCCAGGCCGCCGGGAAGTCCGTAGATGACGAGCGTCACTCCGGGGTGCGGGCCTGCATTAAGGTCGCTATAGGAAGACCCGGGGGGAAGGGGAGCAAGGTTCAGGGTCACAGTCTCCGAGCCGCTGTTAGGAGAGGCCAGTGCATTGACCGCGATTATGGCGTTGGTTGCATCGGTTTGTGTATACGCCTGCACCGTAAAGGGATTATTCTGCTGGAGGCTCTGCTGGAGGATGGCATCCAGCGACGGAGGATTACTTTGAGTCTCGAAGGCGCCGATGTCAACCGCACCATTGACGACCCGTGGAAAGCCACGCTGGTCGATCGAAAAACCGGCGGCCAGGGCGACGTCGCCGCTACCGAGTGCCAAGCTCCCCGTCAGCAGGGCCATGGTCTGCGTTGTGCCGCCGTAGTTGGCCAGCGGGGCCAGCAGCGGGCTAATCGGACTGGCCGCTGAGCCGATGAGGTTGCCGTTGCTGTCGGGCGTCGAGCCCGTCGTGGCGGCCAGGAGGCTGGTGCCGGCGTTATTGCCGATCAGGTTATAGTTGGCCGCGGAGATTGCTCCAGATACGTCCGGCCCGTAGAAGAGGCCGGTGTTGTCGGCCACAATCGTGTTTGTCAAGTTCAGCACGAGGTAGCTGTAAATACCGCCGCCGTTGTCGGCGGAATTGTCGGAGAGGGTGCTGCTTCTGACGTTCATCGTGCCATAGTTGTAGATGCCGCCGCCGATGCCAGCGGAGTAGTTGCCCGCGAAGGTGCTGTTCCAGGCCGTCACCGTGCCTTGGTTGTTTAAGATGCCGCCGCCGGCGCCGCCCGCGGAGTTGCCGGCGAGGGTGCTGTTGCCGACCGTCAAGCTGCCGGTGGTGTAGATGCCCCCGCCGCCGCCGGCGCCGGCGCCGCTGGCGGAGTTGCCGGCGAGGGTGCTGTTGCCGACCGACACCGTGCCGCCGCCGTTGATGCCGCCGCCGTCGAGCGAGGCGGAGTTGCCGACGAGAGTGCAGTAGCTGACCGTCAGCGTGCCTCGGCTATAGATACCACCGCCGTCGGTGGCTTGGTTGCCGGAGAGGGTACAGTAGCCGACCGACACCGTGCCGTCGTTGTAGATGCCGCCGCCAAAGCTGGCGTTGCCGTTTGCAATGGTCAGGCTGTCTAGAAGCGTGCTGGCGCCCGAAGTGACCGAGAAGACCCCGCTGGCGGAGTTGCCGTTAATGGTTAGCAGGTTGGCGCCCGGCCCCTCGATGGTTGTCGTCCCGGTGGTGTCGTTCAGCGCCAGTGCCCCACCCGCCAGGGTGATGGTCTGGGTCGTGCCAAAGACGTTGGGGTCGAAGGTAATGGCGTCGTTGCCTGGCCGGACGTTGGCCAAGGCGATCGCCTGGCGTAGCGATAGTTGGCCGAATGCGGTGGCCGCGCTGTCGGCCGTGGTGTTGACCACGAGCGGCTGCGACTCGAAGGCGCCGAGATCAACATGCCCGCCAACCACGCGGTCCAACCCGCGCTGGTCGGTGGAGAAGGCCATTCGGGCGTCGCCGGCGTCGATAGCCGGACTACCAGGCAGCAAGGCGAAGGTCTGCGTCGGGCCGCCGTAGTAGTCCAGTGGGGACAACAGCGGGTCTTCACCGACGATGTTGCCGTTGTCGCCGTTTTGAATGTAGTTGGTGGACTGGATCAGGTTATTCTGGGCGACGATCGCGGCGAGGCCGTTGTCGTACAGGTCCCCGCCGCTCGTGCTGTTCGCCACGATCGTATTCGTCAGGTTAAGCACACCGTAGATTTGGCCGAAGGCGTCTTCACCGAAGTTAGAGATGCCGCCGCCGTTGATGGCGGCGTTGCCTGAGAGGGTGCCGTTATTGACCGTTACCGTACCGCTGTCGTTGTAGATACCGCCGCCATTGGAGGCGGAGTTGTTGGCGAAGGTGCTGTTGCTGACCGTCAGCGTGCTGGCCGCCCCGGAGTTGTAGATGCCGCCGCCGTCGCCGGCACAGGTGTTGTCGGAAAGGATACTATTACTAACGGTCAGAGTGCCGCTGTTGGTGATGCCGCCGCCGTTAGAGGCGAAGCCGTTCGTGATGGTCAGCTCATCGAGAACGGCGTTGACGCCAAAGTTGACCACGAACACCTGGGCATTGGTCGCACTTCCGGCGGTGTTGCCGCCCTCGATCGCAATGCTCGCCCCGGTGCCGTCGATCTTCACGTTCTCGCTGAGGGACAATCCTCCCTGCCCGCCCTCCGAGGTGCTGAGGTCAATCACACCGCTGAGACCCCCTTGGAACTGAATGGTGTCGTTCGTGCCGAAGGTCCCGGTGATTTGCGATTGCCAGCCGGTGGGCATGCTCAGCTGGCCCAGTGAGTTCAGATTGCCGCCATTGTTCACCAGCGTGATGGCCTCGCGCAGCGTCAAGTGGATCGTGTCCGTGGCGTTGTCGGCGACGTTGTTCACGATGAGTGTGGCCAGAGCCAGCCGGTCCTCAAGCGCTTCGAGCCACGGCTTGAACGTCTGGCGAAACGCCTGGCGTTTGTCGCGTTTCTTCTTGAGACCGACGGGCGCCTTGATCCACCGTGAGAACAAGTTCGCTGACATGATAATGTCCCTTCAGTGAGTTTGATCTACAGTGTGCCTTCGTCATCGACGGCCAACACACGTTGGATCTCGTCGCTCTTGAAGCCCAGGGCCATCGGCCGCGTCACGCCCGGCAGCACCGCAACGTCGTACAGTTCCGACACGTCGCCTTGCATCCGCAGAAAGTGCATGACATCGCCGCTGTTTAAATCGATCACCTGCAGGCCGCACTGCGGCTCGGCACTGCGGCGCTTGAGTTCGTCCTGGAGCGTGAGACCGCCAAAGGTTGCCTCGTGGCGGGGCCGCGATAGTCCCACCACCGCATAGTCGCCCACGAAGGTCAACCCGCGCAGGTAGCCAGGGCAAAACGTCATGGGCACAAAGCGGCCCTGCTCAAAGTCGATGTGGCCGAAGTATCCTGTGCCCGAATTCAGCACCCAAAGCCGGTCGCGATACCAGCGCGGCGAGTGCGGCATCGACAGCCCGGTGGCCACGACCTGGTTGGACCGCACGTCCACCACACAGCCACCGTCATTTCGCTTGTCGCGCCAGCCGTCGGCAACGTCGCTCTGGGAGACTGCGGTCACGTAGGCGGCGCGGCCATCGACCAGCGCCAGGCCGTTCAAGTGGCAGCGGTCCTGGGGGACCAGTTTGCTCACGAACGGCGGTCGCCAGAGGGGCTGAAAACTGCAGTGTTGGCTGAGCGTCGCCAGGCAGTTGAATGACGTGGCGACGAACACAACGCGGCCATCCTGTTCCACCGCCAGGTCGTGCAAGTCGATGTCGCCTGTCGTGTAGCCGATTTGGGGGATGTAGAGGGCGTCATGACCGTTGTGCGATTGGCCCGGCTTGAGACCATTTTCCAGCCGCCAGAGCTGGTAGAGAGAGCTCATCCAGATCGTGGGGCCGTCGGTCCAGAGGCCCATGCAGCGGTTGAAAGTGCGTTCGAAGACAGAGATTCGCCCGCCGGTTTGCCGGCCCACCAGGAACAGCTTGCCGGCCTGGTACGTGGTCAGCGCGAGGCTGACGTGTTGCTCGGCGAGCCACCCGGCGAAGTGTCTCGAACCGAGGACTTCCAACCACGGCGGTTCGGTCGGTGCGACCCCCTTTGGCGCAGTGGTCATTACCTCAGTCATGGATTGTCCTCGTCATAACCAAAAAATCATCCGCAAAGGACCTTGCTGTCGGTCCTTGGCTGTGGCTCTTTCGGAACTGCTGGTCTCAGTGACAAATAGCCGTCCCTGCGGCATTTCTTCCAGGAAACGGGAAGTTTTTTTGCGGATTGGCGTGGCGACCACTCCGGCAATCGACGCTAACGTTCTGTGCCCACACGGCTTGCAACGAGACAAGTGGGGATTTTTGGTTTTCGCTTTTGGAGTTTGGACCGCTTTCGACCGTTTGGAGGTCTAGCTCGTGTGCAGCTTGTAGAACTCGGTCGAGCCGACGATTGAGGCGATCACATCCTGTTCGCTCTCGCCATGGTCGAGCTGCTCTACCCAGTCGGTCAGGCCCGCGGGATCGGCGGCCCGGTCGAGGTAGCGG
>DATLQY010000962.1:0-5968 GCA_035534975.1 Pirellulales bacterium | reverse complement strand
AGATGGCCGCGGCGCCGAGGGCCTTCTTGCTGTTGTTCGGCATGGGGCTGCGTAGTTTCAGCATGAGTCCGGCGTTCATTCCAATCATGAAGGAGTTGACCTGCCACCTCACCGAGGCGGGCACCGCGAGCATTCTCGATCGCGCCTTGAAGATGAACACCATCGGCCAGATCATCCGTTACACGGGCCGTCAGTTAGCCGAGATCTGCCCCAACTTGACGATTGTCGACTCGACGGCTTGATTTTGTTCGTCAACGGATTCCGTAAGGACGTGCGGAATCCTTGTTTTTGAGCGGGTCGTCTTTTGATATACTGTGGCATTGCATTTTAGACGTCCCATGCCACGACAGGCCGCGCCCCGAGAACGATTTCATGCCATCTCGTCTTTGCCCGGGCCCTTTCAGCCGCCGCGAGTTCTTGCGTGCGGGCACGCTTGCCTTGGGCGGGCTGGAATTAGCCGACCTGCTGGCCGCACGCGCGGCTGCCGGACATGCGCTGCCGGCCGACACTTCGGTGATCTTGTTTTGGATGTGGGGTGGACCGAGCCAGCTCGAAACCTACGACCCGAAACCAACGGCGCCCACCGAATACAGGGGCCCTTTTCGACCCATCGCGACGTCGGTGGCGGGCACCGAAATCTGCGAGCTGTTTCCATTGCAGGCGAAGCTGGCGCACCGCTTTTCGCTGGTGCGATCGCTACACCACGAAATGTCGTCGCACAACGACGGTTCGATCGAAGTGCTTACCGGCAAGACGCCCGCCAAGGCCGACCCGACCTCGACGGCCAGATCGGAACATCCCGATTTCGCCATGATCGCCGGTCGAGTCCGCGGGCCGGGTCCCCACAGTCTGCCGGGATATGTCGGCATCCCAAGGCAGCCATTCATGACGCAGCCAACGTACTTGGGACTGGCCCACAGGGCATTCGATGCCGGCGACCCGTCGGTGCCAGGTTTCAAGCCGCCCAATCTCTCCCTCGATGCGGGGCTGAATGCCTCGCGACTCGCTGACCGGCAGAATCTCGTGGCCCAGCTTGACCGCTACCGCCGCGACCTGGATCTCGACGGCGGGTTGGCCGCCACCGACCAGTTCCGCGCGCAGGCGATTCAATTGCTCACCAGCGGCGCCGTGGCCGATGCGTTCAACCTGGAACGAGAAGAGCCGCGGTTGCGCGACCGGTACGGGCGTCATTTGTGGGGACAGAGTTGCCTACTCGCCCGGCGGTTGGCCGAGGCGGGCACGAGCGTGATTACGATCGACGCGATGGCTCCGGAAATGGGAACGAAGCTGTATTTCAGTTGGGACGACCATGCCAACGCCCAGCCGGGTTGGGATCTCGCGAAGGGCATGATCTGGCGGGCCTCGTTCATGGATCAGGCCCTGTCGGCGTTGATCGAAGACGTTTACGAACGGGGGCTTGAGCGCAAGGTCATGATTGTCGCCGTCGGTGAGTTTGGGCGCACACCACGGCTGGGGAGCGCCAATGGCTGCATCGGCCGCGATCATTGGCCCGGCGCCCAATCGGCGCTGATCTCGGGCGGCGGCCTTCGGATGGGGCAGGTCGTGGGGGCCACCACGTCGAAGGCCGAATACCCGATCGAGCGGCCACTTTCGCCCAAAGATCTGCTTGCCACGATGTATCGCCACTTGGGAGTCGACTACCACCAGGGGCTGATCGACTTCGCCGGCCGGCCGATTCCCATTTTGAGCGAAGGCGAACCGATCCGCGAATTGGTGTAGTAGCAAGCACTTCAAATGCTCCCAAGCTCCAAGAACCTGGCCGTGTTCCGCGCGGCCTCGTCCCAGGCGAGCTTGCGGTAGATCTTGACCGACACGAAGCGGTCGTAGCCCGATTTCTCAAGTTCGTCGAGCACCGCGGGAAAGTCGAGATTGCCGCTGCCAAATGGGCCGCCGCTGCTCTCGCAAAGGTGGAAATGCCGGATGTGCCGGCCATGCGCGCGGATCGTGTCCAGGATCGAGCGTTCCTCGATATTCATGTGGATCGTATCCAGCATATAGCTCAACCCCGGCGAACCGATTTGACGCACGATCTCGGCGACCTCATCCGCGGTATGATGAAAACCGACTTGCAGGTGGTTCACCGGCTCGATCACCACCGTCGCATTCCTTTGGGCGGCCGCCTCGGCGACTTGCCGCAGGCAATGCGTAATCCGCTCGGCGGCCACCGCCTCGTTTGGCTCGTCACTCCGCAAGCCCTGCATCAGGCCCACCACGAGCACGGCCTTGAGCCGGGAGGCAAAATCGACGTACTCGATCAACCGCTCGACGGCCCTCGCCCGCACCTCCGCTTTGGAACTGCACAAGCAAAGGCCTTCATTGGAGTACGACCATCCGGAAAGCACGGAAACGACTGGCAGACGAAGTTTCTCGCATAGGGCCAGGACGTCCTCGGCCGGATAATCGGCAGGGTGTCTGGCCGTGAGCTCGATCCCTTGGTATCCCAGCGAGGCCAACAAATCCATCCTCGCGGCAAGCTCAGTCAGTCGCGCGACCGGTTCGCAGTTCAAGTAGCTAATCTTCATGTCAACTCCTTTGTCATCCTGGTTCGGGGCACCCGCTCTTTGCTCCGGCGTGAGAACCGCCTCAATCCTGGCCTCGTGTTCCTTGCGTATGCGGACCATCATAGCATGAATTTCATCGGGCATCGCGCCCGGCTGCGATTCCTTCTTCGGCCTTGCGGCGGGATGCTTGCAGATCCGGCTACGGCGCGGTCACGTGTCTGAGCTGTTTTTTTGTTTTCTATGGCGGTTTCCGCGGCTTTTCGTCCCGTCGGCGCCCCGTCCACGGCCGCGCGACCAAACCTCACAGCCCGCATTTGAGCCTAATGCCCGGCGCGCAATGCGACACGAGACGTGCGCCTTCGCTCGCAACCAGACCTTTCGCGCCCTTCGTGCATTTTGCCACTAGCGGGCTGAGCTCGTCCATCGCTCGCCGGCACCCCGCGTGTCATCTTTGCGAAGTCGCAACGGAAGCGGGACACATCTCCTCCAGGCGGTGCGCGCGCGTCTTGGAGATTCTGGCTCGATGTCGGAGGGCAGTTCTTGTCGTACTGCTCGGCAAAGGCTTTGTGCGCGCGCGTCTTGGAGATTCTGGCTCGATGTCGGGCGTTTACGACAATTCATCTTGGTTTTGTGTTTTCTATCGAAGAATTCGCATTCCCGGGCCGTCTTCGCGCCTTGAAATCGCTCGTCGAGCTTCCTCGACGGTACCAGCCACCTGGCGTTGAACCGCGCGCCAGCAAACGCTGCCACCCTTCGCGAGGTTTTCCACGTTTCAAACGTAGGGGGGACACAACTGTCCGCACTGTCCGCATCCGATGTGCTCCCGTCACAAATGTTGGTGCCACATCAACTTGTGTCCGATCAGACTGCGGACAATTGCCCTCCGCCCAACTGTCCGCAACTGTCCGCATGGAAGGCGAACGAAGAGCTTCAGCCACGGATGGACACGGACTCACACGGATGATTTTGTTTTGAATCTGCGAATTCCGCGGATACACATGCGCGTTGTCCGATCCGTCTTTCATCTTTCTCTTGAACATGGCCGTCTTCATCCGGCATTCGTGCGATTCGCGTCATTCGTGGATCGTCCTCCGCTGCGGCAGATCGGCAGGGAACCACGAAAAACACTCCAAACACACGAAAGATGGCAGGATTCGGCAAGCATGAGCTGCAATTCCCGTGGCATGCCGTCGTTCGTGAGTGGTGAATGCTGACGAGCTCGTCCAATGCAACCGTTGACTCCTTTTTTTCGTGTGTTTCGTGTGTTTCGTGGTTGAAGATTTCTTGTTGGAATAGTCAGTAGTCCCCGTACCCGATCCATCTTTGATCATTCTGTTGACCAAGGGCCGTCTTCATCCGACATTCGTGCAATTCGTGTCATTCGTGGATTCTCGTCCGTCTCTCCGCGTCCCCCCGTTGAGCGCGAAGCGAAATCCGCCAAAGACGGGTTGAGTTCCCGGCGAAATCCGCCAATGGCGTGGTCACTTTTTCTCCCCTCTCGCCTGTCCTCCGTCTGAGCCGTTTTTTTGTTTTCCATGGTGATTTCCGCGGCTTTTTGTCGCTGCGCCACCGCGCCCAGGGCCGCGCGACTGTCGTCCTCAACCGGCTTGCCCGGATGATCCATGGTCGATGAAGTCAGGCCCTGATCCGATGGGGAGCTGAAATCGGGCTTCCCACGCATCGGGTTAGCCAACTTGGAGAGCCTGGCCATCTCCTCGTGGTAGGCCGGTTCCTCTTGGTAGTCCCAGTCCGCGCGCTCGGACCTGTCCGTGCCGTCGGCCAGGTCTTCCCAAAAACCCTCGTCCTCCGCGCGCTCTTCTCCGTCACGCTCTAGGAACCAGAAGTAGCGGCCATTCGGTCCCCACCCTTCCCGGCGACCATCGACGCCCGCGACCGCCTTGGCGCGGCAGACCACGTGCCAGGCGAAGCCCGCCTCTTGGGCCGCCTCGCGCAGCTCCGTGACGCCGCGCGGATAAAAAGCCAACTCCCGCCGCAGCCAGTGCGCGGCGTCCATCTGGTCGAGCTGACCGGCGCTGGCGCCGAGCGCCGCCGCGCTCACCGCGGCATCGCCCCAAACAATGCGCCCGGCGGACGCCTCGAAGCGAAGCCCCTCCTCGGCCGCCTCCAGCGCGGCCCGTAACGTCAGCAGGAACCGCCGCGCCGGGCGGCGCCGGTCGCGGATCAGGGCCAGCACGAAACTGTCCTCGGTGATCGCCAGCAGCTTGTCGAGCCAGCGCCGCAGGCCGTGGCCCGCCGCCTGGCCCTCGATCGAAACCGCGACGACGATCGCCACCTTCCGCCTCCTCGCCAGCTCGTGCAACGCGCGCAGTGTTGCGCGGCTTGCCTCACTGAATCCGCGATGGCGCGAATCGAGCGCCAGCGCGCATCCGTCGATCACGACCAGTTCAATCGTCGGCTCGTCGGCCAAAGTCTCTTCGACGGCCCGGAGGTCTTTCTCGATATCGAACCCGCGAGTGACGGGCTGGCCCTGCTCGTCGGTGTCGGGGAAGTCGCGCAGGGTTTGGATGCGCCGCATGTCGGCGCCGGCCGCGGCGAGACGGGGCTGGACGACGCCTTCGGTGCCCTCGCGCGTGAGCAGCAAAACGTTCCTGGCCTTGGGGAGGTCGGCCTTGTCGGCACGGGCTTGGCCGGTATTTGCTTGATCGTCGCGCGCCTCCTCTGCGCTGAAGCCGGATGAGCCAGGTTCGCGACCGCGTGGAAAGGTATCGCCGCGTGAGGCGCGGCTAACCAGGTCGAATAAGACCAGGCTCTTGCCCGCCGCGGCTTCGCCGGCCAGCACGGTGAGCCAACTTTTCGCCACGCGACCCGGCCAGATCCACGAAGTGTCGCAAGGCCGCACCGTGTCGAAGCTATACAGTTGGGGCTTGCGGACGGGCGGGCTGTTTTCGATCGTCGCGGCCGCCGGCGTTTCATGTAGCGGAATTCGTGAGAATTCCGACGCCAACGTAGCAGGCACACTCCGTGTGCCGTCAAGCCCCGCCGCCTCCGTCGGGATCGCCGTCTCACGGCGCGCCGCGATTCCCTGTAGCGGAATTCGTGAGAATTTCGACGCCGACGTAGCAGGCACACTCCGTGTGCCGTCAAGCCCCGCCGCCTCCGACGATTGTTGCCTCGCCTTGTCTTGGGTGGGGTTGGCGCCACGTCCATTCAAGATCGAGACATCGAGAGGCTGATCCTGGACCGGCGGAGAAAAACCTTTATCGGAAATGAGCGAATGCAGGTTACCGATCCTGGTTTTTGATTCGTCGCTCGTCGGTTGCAGTTTAACCCTGGCGCGGCCTCGTTGCGCTCGGCCGCAACCAAATGGGGGGTATAAAAAGTCAGGCGTTGTTGCGGTAGTGTTGTGATTTTCACGATCGCAACTTCCTACCGTGTTCAGGAGCAACGCCATGAAGAGCTTTTTGCAGCGCCACGGGTCCAAGATT
>DATLQY010000961.1:0-5208 GCA_035534975.1 Pirellulales bacterium | reverse complement strand
GCCGGGGGCGAAAGCGTCGGCGAGGCCATAATTTGGCTTCAACTCGATCCAAAAATCGTCGTGGACCTTCACGACATCCCCGGTCACCGTTCCAGACTCTTTGATAATGTGCCGCTTGATGCTGATCAGTTGCCGTGAGTCGCCGACTTGCTTGTACGTCAATTTCACTCGGCAGGCGTGGAAGACCGATTTGAAGGTCTCTTGCAGTTTCTTGTCGGAAACGTCAACGTCGTAATTGACGGGTTCGTCTTCGCCGTCGGCCTTTACGGTGATCCAGTTGTCGCCCCTGCCGATCCAGATTCCGGCCACCTTGCCTCCATCCTGCGAGGCAACTTTCCCGGCCGGTTTGGCATTCTTGCGGAGCGTCATAATGCGGTGGCGCTCGAAGTCGGTGGTGTAAGTGATGGTCACCGAGTCTCCTTGCTTCAAGTCCTTCAGCTTTTCCATCATCTCCTTGTTCTCGTCGAACGGAAAATTGCAGGCGTAACCGTCGGACACGCCCTTCTTGGGTTTGACCTCGATCCACCAGCCGTAATTCTTGACGACTTCGCCCGTCACGGTCCCTTTGGCTTTCGGGACGAGCCGCTTAATGCTGGTTCATCCGACTAATGCGTACCTCGTTTCATGAATTCCGAGGATCTTCAGCTTGAAGAATTCGCGGTCGCGGAAGCCGTAGGCTTGACGTTTCATGGTTTTGATCTTGTTGTTCGTGCCTTCCAAGGGGCCGGTAGAGATGCGATAGGAGTAGTAGTTGAGGATGCCTTCTTGGTGCAGACGGAGCGTCTTGGCAAAGTTGATGAGCATGCGAATTCCAGAAGCCTCGGCGAGTGTGGGCCGCCCATTCCGGCATGGCCACGAAGGAAGTGGTGTACGTAAGTCAGGCATCTCGAATGGTTTGCGACGCACGCGACCGACCCCCCTATTAGTAGATGGACGACTTGGACGACTTGCACGCTGTTTTCGACAGATTTCGTGCTCGCGGCGGAGCCCAGTTGCCGTGCCGATCCACAAGCTCGTCCGCGCGGGTCCGTGGCGCGGAACGCGGCGACGCGGACGCTGGGATCTTGACCGCGGACGCTGCTCAACGCGCGCCGGCAAGGCACGCTCCGCCTAGGAGTCTCGTCACAAGCCGATGGTTGGCAGGAAGTTGCGTTCGATGCACGAGCGCGTGCGGACGCAGCGGACGCTGCGGACGCTTAAATTCCTAACCTACTGCCAGGGGGAGGGAGAAAGAAGGCAGGGGCAGTGGCATGGCCGAATACGACGCCATTTCAAAATGCAACGGCCATGCTGACGCACGCTGACGCTGGTGGTTCAATCGCGCTGCGATCGCGGCGACGTTCGCAAGCCAATTAGCAGCAGGATGTTGCGCGCGACGAGCAGGTTCTTCCACGTTTGGCGGTGGAACGCGCTGTCCGGCGGAGTTCAAGACGTAGGTTCCTGGGCTCCGTGACGATGCGTGACGATGGTGACGATGAAAAACACGCAAAGTTTTTCTGTCGTCTACGTGACGGCGTCCCTTCGTTCCGAAAAGTGGGAGACGGAATGAATTCCGTTCTACGACATTCGGCCGCCGAAGCGTGCTCAAAAAACGGGCGGACCTGATCGGGACATCTGGGGAACACTCCAAGCACGAGCGTTTTCCAGGGCCTCAAGGGCGGCAAAGTGGATTCGCCTTAGCGCTGAATGGCGACAGCCGAAAGCCGCAGGCGCGAACGACCCAAAGCACCGCGAGCGTGGCGCCGCAAAAGCCGAGCTCCTCGAAGCAGCCGTCTCGCAAACGGACCGAGGCATTCTGGTCGGCAATCAGCGCGACGCTGGTAACGGCGCCGCAAACGGCGCAGACGAATGTGGCAATCAGGAAAACGACGCGCCGCCGTTGGCCAAGGACCAACCCAGCCAAGGGTACCGACGGCAACAAAATCGGTAACAGCGCCCGTGTTACGCAACCAAGATCGTAGGCTAACTCGCGTAACTGCGGCAACCAGGGTCCGTCGATGGATTGCCACGTTTGATGGCGTAGCAGGTAACGACTGGCAGCCAGCAGCAAGGCCACCAGCGTGGTCCAACCGAAGAGGTGCCGGAGACTGAATTGGCGACGGGCGTCATGCGACCGCGTCACGGGCCGCGAAACACGCCAACGCCAAACGCAACGTGCAACGAAAAGCGGAACCTGCGCGAGAAGGAACAACCCAAGAAAAACTCCCGCCGTCAGACACGCATCTTCGGCTTTGATCTTGTAAGTGGACGCGGCGGTCATGTCGAAAAACACTACTTTTGGGCGCGGGTCCCAACCGGCTCTCTCTCCAAGCGTGTCGGCCCACCAGACCAATACCAATAGAAGCAGCGCTCGGGGCCATTGGATCGCCGCCCTCTGAGGACCCAATACGGCCCAAGCGCCCAATAGCGCCGGCTGCGCCAACACGGCGCCGACCACGATGTAGCCTCCGGCGCCCCACCATCCTTCTTCGAAAACCCACATCAGGGGCGCCGCCTGAACGTCGAATGCCAGGCACAGCAACACCAGCAGCCCCAGCACCAGCTCGCACGGCCAGCGCGCCAGCCGGCCGGCCGGCCGCTCGTCGGTGCTCGGCTGCGGTGAAAGCGCGTCATGATCGCGATTCAGCGGCAATTTGGGCATTGTTGCCTCGCCGATCGACTGCATCGGAAAACCGTGAGAACCTAGTTGGCCCCGCGACGGTCGGAATTCTCACGAATTCGGCTACGCTCGTCCACCGCGTCCGACCCCTTTTCCCTTCATCCTTCATCCTTCATCCCGTCATCCCCTCATATTTTCAAAGAATCAGCATCGCGTCGCCATAGCTGTAAAAACGGTACTTCTCCTCGATCGCCGCGTCGTAAGCTCGCGTCAGCAGCTCGTCTCCGCCGAAGGTACGGACCAGAACCAAAAGCGTGGTCCGCGGCAGATGGAAATTGGTCAAGAGCGTGTCGACCACTTTGAACTGGTAGGGCGGGCGGATGAACAGATCGGTTTCGCCCGACCAGGGCGCCAGCTCGCCCGACGCTCCGGCGGTCTCCAGCAACCTCACGGTCGTCGTGCCGACTGCCACCACACGTCCGCCCGCCGCGCGGGCCCGGGCGATTTGCTCGACCGCCGCGCGGTCGATCTGCCCCCGTTCCTTGTGCATGCGGTGCTCCGCCAAGGTCGCCGTGCCGATCGGCCGGAAGGTGTCGAGGCCGACGTGCAGGGTCAAGCGGACGGGCGTCACCCCTCGCTCGACCAGCCGGGCCAAAAGGTCGTCGGTAAAGTGCAGGCCGGCGGTGGGCGCGGCCACCGACCCGAGGTGACGCGCATAGACCGTTTGGTACCGTTGCCGATCGTCCTCGACCATTTCGCCGCCGCGAATGTAATGCGGAAGCGGCACTCGTCCCACGCGATCGAGGAGCTCGAAGGCCGTCTGGTCCGATTCGGGGTGCGCGATCCAGACGCCGCCCGGCAGCTTTTCGATCAGCCGTAACGTCACGTCGTCATCGCTCAGACGGTTGATCAGCGTGATCGGCTCGCCGGGAGCCAGCTTGCCGCGGGCCTTGCTCAATACGCGCCAGTGTCCCTCGACGTCGGTCGAAAGGAAAAGCCCCTCCCAACGGCCTCCGGTCTGGCTCCGCTTGCCAATCAGCCGGGCGCAGAGCACCCGCGTGTCGTTGATCACCAGGCAGTCGCCGGGGCGCAACAGATCAGGCAGATCGCGCACCGAGCGGTGGGCCAACGAGCCGTCGGCCCGATCGACGACCATCAGCCGGGCGTCGGAGCGCCGCGGCAAGGGACGCTGGGCGATCAGGTTGCGCGGCAATTCATAATCGAAGCGGTCGAGTTCGGACTTGAGCAGGTTAGGGGAGCTGCGATTCATCATATCCGCCAATATCGCGGGACTCAGTTGCTACCGGTACTTTTGGTACGCGGCGACGGCCAGTTCGTCGCAGCGGTCGTTCTCGGGATGGCCGCTATGGCCGGCGACGCGGGTGTACGTGACCTGGTGTTTCGCGACCAGTTCGTCGAGACGCCGCCAGAGATCGACGTTCTTGACTTCCTTGAACTGTTTCCCCTCGCGGCGGCGCCAGCCGTTGGCCTTCCACTTGGGCATCCACTCGCTGAGCCCCTTGCGCACGTACTCGCTATCGGTGAGGATTTCGACGTGCGTGGCGCGCTTGAGCGATTCGAGCCCGCGCACCACCGAAGTCAGCTCCATGCGGTTGTTCGTCGTTTCCGCCTCTCCCCCCGATCGCTCGATTTGCTTGCCGCTCGCCGGGTGCCGCAGGATGAATGCCCAACCGCCGGGACCCGGATTGCCGCTGCACGCCCCGTCGGTGAAGAGTTGGACCTCGGGGATGGAAGAGGAGCAGGGCGCGGAGACGTTGGGACGCGGGGACGCGGAGACCCTATTCCGCGTAGCCGCGCGATTGCGCGTGCCCGCTTCGTTTGCGCCGTCTCCGCTTTCCATCGCGTGGTCCTCCCTTCGTCAGTCGGCGACCGGCGCGGCCGGGCTGGTCAGGGTGGGCCGCGCATCCGGGCCGCGCGGCAAGCCGAACTCGTCGCGCCGCGCCGCCGTAGTCGGCCCACCCGCCGAGTCGTCCAAAGCGTCGACCGTCCGCCGCGGCTCGGCAATTCGCCACGGCAGACGCACCGTGAACAGGCTTCCCTTGCCCAGTTCGCTTTGGAGCGAGATGTCGCCACCCAACAACTTGCATAATTCCTTGACGATCGACAACCCGAGACCGGTGCCGGAATACTCGCGGGTCATGGCGTCGCCGGCGGGCATGACCGTGTTCCCCTGGCGGAATTTCTCGAAAATCTGCGACTGGTCTTCCTCGGCGATCCCCACACCCGTGTCGGCCACCGTCAGCCGCAGGTCGCCCGCCGGGTCGCGCCGCGCGGCAACGACGATCCGGCCGCCGTCGGGCGTGAACTTGATCGCGTTGGAGAGCAGGTTGTTGAGGATCTGCTGCACTTTTCCCTGGTCCTGCTGAAGGTCGTCGAGCCCCTCGGGCACGTCGATCTCCAGATCGATGTTCTTGCGCTCGGTGAGCGGCCGGGCCATGTCGCACTGGGCGCCGATCACGCGGTCGATGGGGAACTCCGTCGGCCGCACGTCCATCTTGCCGCTTTCGATCTTGGCCAGGTCGAGGATGTCGTTGATCATGTCCAACAGCATCTTGCCCGACTTCTGGATGTTCTGCACGTAGCGGCGC
>DATLQY010000960.1:0-5255 GCA_035534975.1 Pirellulales bacterium | reverse complement strand
CAGTTTCCGGTCATCTTCCACTCGCTCTCGGTCAAGCAGTCCTCTCGGCTATGGGGAATCGAAGTCATGCACCTCTGGCAGTTGCCACTGCGCCGTAACAACAATCGCCGACTGGGCACTTGGGAAGCCATGGCCGGCGTGCGTTACCTCCGCTTCCGCGACACCTTCACGGTCGAGGGTTTCCCCGACATTCAAGCTCAGGCGAACACTGGTACCAGCGGCGGCAGTAGTGGCTCGGGGATGAACAACCAAATCGCCATTGGAGTCTTGGGCACGAGCGCGTGGAACCAAACTGCCGACAACAACCTGGTTGGGCCGCAGCTCGGCTTGCGGTGGGCGGCGGGCCAGGGACGCCTGTCGTTCCAGGCCGAGGCCCGAGGCATGGCGGCGGCCAACTTCCTGACCGAAAAGCAAACCGGCTTCTACGGCAAGCAGCCCGCCTTCGCGCAGCAGACCCCGCTCGGACAAAGTTCGAGTTCGAGCAGCAGTAGCAGCAGCAACGGAAATCAGGCTCCCGCGCTTCAACCCGGTTTTCCGATCGGCCTGGTGCCGCAGAGTTTCAGCTCCACCCGTTACGTAACGCAATTCTCTCCGGTGGGCGAAATACGGTTGAACCTGCACTACCAGGTTTACCGCTCGGTGGCCGTTCAGGCCGGTTGGACCGGACTGTTCATGGGCGGCATGGGTCGTTCGGCGAACGCCATCGACTGGTCGTTGCCGTCGTTCGGCATCCTGAACTCCGGATCGAAGCAGTTCCTGCTCATCGAAGGCATCAATGTCGGCGTCGTGATCAATCGCTGAGAAGGCGATTGGCGTTAGGATTTGGCCTTCAACGACCCGTGCGGCGCGGGACGGCGCCTGTAAGGAATGCCCTCTGTGGCGTTCCTTCTCTTGACCACTTGCCCGTTGGCGAGCCATGCGTATGCTACAGGCGGCGTCGAGAGAGGGAACTGCGCGAGGCAAGCCCGGCATGGAACATCACCAGGCGAGACCGCGGGAAAGCGCGGAGGGCCAACGGGCTTGTATCGAAGTGGGCGAGGTCCGCGGCCGACGGGCCCGCGGCGCATTCCTGCGGTTCCCCTGGCGGATCTACGCCAATGACCCCCAGTGGGTACCGCCGCTCTTGATGGAGCGCAAGGAATTCATCGACCCCAAGAAACACCCCTTCCTGCGGCACGGCGCCGCCACGCATTTTCTCGCGTTCCGCGGCGGGCGGCCGGTGGGCCGCATCCTCGTCAGCGACGACCCCAATTACAACGCGGAACACGCCACCAACGTCGGCTGCTTCGGGATGTTCGAGACGATCGACGACGGACGAGTCGCGGCGGCCTTGCTCGACGCGGCGGCCGATTGGCTCCGCGCCCGGGGACGGACCCAAATTCTTGGGCCCATCGACTATTCGACGAATTACGCTTGCGGTCTCTTGATCGAGGGATTCGACACGCCGCCGCGGATCATGATGAACCACAACCCGCCCTACTACGCCCGGTTGCTCGAGGCCTGGGGCTTGTCCAAGGCCAAGGACCTCTACAGTTGGTGGTTCGACGACGTATTCGACATGATGGCGACCTGGAAGGACAAGGCTGAACGGCTCCTGGCGAGGGGACGGATTACGGTGCGCCACTTCCAAGTCCGCGACATGGCCGCGGAACTGGCGCGTTGCAAGAGGATCTACAATTCGGCCTGGGAGCGAAATTGGGGCTTCGTCAAGATGACCGACTCCGAGTTCGACTATCTGGCCAAGGACCTGCGGCGAGTAGCGTTGCCGGAACTGCTGTTGTTCGCCGAAATGGACGGCGCGCCGGTGGGCTTTTCGATGACGTTACCCGACATCAACGAGGCGATGCGCCCGTTGAACGGTCGTCTGTTTCCTTGGGGGCTGCCGATCGGTCTGGTTCGGTTCATGCTCAATTGCCGGCGAATTCGCACCTGCCGGTTGCTGACTTTGGGCGTGATGGAAGGCTACCGCCGTCGCGGCATCGCCGAATTGTTGATTCTAGGCACGCTGGATTACGGCAAGAACGTCGTCGGCTATACGGGCGCCGAATTGGGCTGGACGCTCGAAGACAATGCCTTGATCAACCGTGCGATTCTCACGGTGGGCGGAAAGCAGTACAAGACCTACCGGATCTACGAGCGGGATATCTGAGGCGAATGTCATTGGTCATTGGTCACTGGTCAATGGTCTGCATTGGTCATTGGATGACGTCTGGTCGACGTTTCATCCCTCATCCCCCTCTGCATCCCCATATCGCCTTTGACAAATGACAAATGACAAATGACAAATGACAAATGACAAATGACCAATGACTACTCCCTCAACTCGGGGTTTTTTCCAACTTGCTCAAATGGGCGCCGTTGGCGGGGGCCGCCGCGACGTACTTCGGGTCGATCCTCCGCAGTTCCTCGGCCAACGCCTTGATGGTGAAGCGAATCTGTTCTTCGGTATGGTTCGTGGTGATGAAGAACCGCAACCGCGATGCCCGCTCTTCCACCGCCGGATGGACGATCGGCTGCACGTTGATGCCCCGCCGGTGCAAGGCCTGCGACAAGGCGAGGCAGTGCATTGAGTCGCCCAGGATGATCGGCACGACCGGTGAGTCCTTGCTCATGCCGGTATTCAGTCCTTGTTGCTTGGCCAGGGTGAGAAACAACCGGGCTCGCTGGTGTAGCCGCTTCACGCGATCGGGTTCACGCTCCAGCAGCTTGATGGAGGCCAGCGACGCCGCGGCGTTGGGGGGCGAGATGCCCACGCTGTAGACGAAGCCTGGCGCCGTGTACTTGAGGTACTCGACGACCGCCTTGCAACCGGCGATGTAGCCGCCGCAACTGCCGAATGACTTGCTCAGCGTGCCCATCCAGAGATCGACGTCGGCGGGGTTCACGTCCCAATACTCGCCCACGCCGCGCCCGCGGCCGCCGAGCACACCCGCGGAATGCGCCTCGTCGACCATCAGGAAGGCCTTGTGTCGCCGTTTGACCTCGATGAAGCGGGGCAATTGCGGGATGTCGCCATCCATGCTGTACGTGCCTTCGATGGCGATCAACACGCGGCGGTACTGGCGGCGCTGGTCGTGCAGCAGTTGGTCGACGGCGCGCCATTCGTTGTGTGGGAACGGCCGGCGCCGCGCGCCCGACAAGATGCAGCCTTGGATGATGCTGTTGTGGGCCAACTCGTCGTGCAGGATCAGGTCGCCGGGTTTGAACAAGTGTCCGATGGTCGATTCGTTGGTCGAGTGGCCGCCGACGAACACGATCGCGTCCTCCGCGCCGATCAGGCCGGCGATGGCACGCTCCAATTCGCGGTGGATCGTTTTTTCGCCTGACACGACACGGCTCGCCGAAACCGAGGTGCCGAAGCGGTCGATGGCTTCCTTGGCGGCCTGCACCACGGCCGGATCGCCCGACATGCCGAGGTAATTGTAACTTGAAAAATTAATCAGTTCGCGACCGCCGATCGTGGTCGTATCGTTGGTCACGCCTTCATGCACTTTGAAATAAGGGTTTTCGATACCGTCACGCTCGAGCAGCTCCTGGGTTTGCTTGAGCCGGAGGTACTCAGGGTAGCGGTCGAAGCGGTAGTTTTCAGGCGGCAAGTCATCGGCCGCGGTGCGCGGTTCGCCGCCTCCCAGGTACTTCTCGACCGCGTCGACCACCTCGCGGCAGGTCTCCAACTGCGGCAGCACGTCCTCGGGGAACCGGCCGCCGAACCGTTCCTCGAGCGAGACGAGGATCTCCATCCGCTCCAGCGAGTCGAGTCCCAACTCGACGATGCTCGACTCGAGCGTGAGTCCCTTGGCGCGTTCCTTGGCGATGCGCTGCACCTCGGCGAGTACCCGAGCCGCCGTGCTTCGGCTGGCCTCCGGGACCGCCAGCAACGATCTCTCGTGGTCGGCCGTCAGTTCGCCCGTGATCTCGAGCGGGACGATCGGCTGACCGTTGGCGGCTTCGGCCGCAGTTAGGGCTGCCGGGGCGTCGTCGTCCAACACCAGTTCGCTGCGTCCAAACTCGTTTGCCGCCGACTCGGCGGCTGGTTCGGGCGCGGCCGGCGAGACCAACGGTGCATCGCTCCAGGACTCAGCGCCGTCCGCGGAAGAACGTCCGACGACTTCCAGCGTGTTCTCGAGGAAAGCCTTGCGGCAGGCGTGCCGCTGAATCTTGCCGCTCGACGTCTTAGGTATGCTTCCAGAACGGACCAAGACGATCGAATCGACCGGCAGTTCGTGTTCCCGCGAGACATCGCGGCGCACGGACTCGTAGACTTCGGCCAGGTCGGCGTGCTGACGGCGGTCGACCTCGTGGACGATCACCAGTTTCGGCTCAGCGTATTCCTGGCCGCGAGGGCCTCGATCGACCGTGAACGCGGCGCCGCAGCCGGGCCGCAACGAAGTGTGGCTCTTTTCGACGGTGAGTTCGATATCGTGCGGATAGTGATTAAGCCCGCGGATGATGATCAGGTCCTTGAGCCTGCCCGCGACGAACAGCTCACCGTCCTGAAAGAAACCGAAGTCGCCGGTGCGCAGGAACGACCCTTCGTCGGTATCGCGAAGCCGCGCGCGGAAAGTGTGCTCAGTTTCATCGCGACGCCGCCAATAACCCTGCGCGATGCTCGGGTTGACCACCCAGATTTCGCCAACCTGGCCGGGCGCGCAGCGGGTCATCGTCTCGGGATCGGCGATCACGATCTCTTCGTCGGCCAACTGCTGGCCCGAGCCGACGAGCTTGCGGGCGTTGTCATCGACCGCCGAGACCTCGACCACCGAGCGGTTTTCGAGGGCCTTCGAATCGAAGGTGCGCACGACCGGCACCTGGGCTTTGAGCCCACCCGACACGATCAGCGTCGCTTCGGCCAGACCGTAGCACGGATAAAACGCCTCGCGGCGAAAGCCGCAGGGCTCAAACAGCTCGGCGAAACGGTCGAGCGTCTCGGCGCGGACCGGCTCGGCGCCGTTGAAGGCCAGGTCCCAGCAGCTCAGGTCAAGCTGTGCCCGTTGCTCCGGCGTGATTTTTCGCACGCAGAGGTCGTAGGCGAAGTTCGGCCCGCCGCTGGTCGTGCCACGGTAGCGGGAGATCGCTTGCAACCAGCGAAACGGCCGCTGCAAGAACGACATCGGCGACATCAGCACGTTATGGCACCCCATGTACAAAGGTGCCAAAATGCCGCCCACCAGTCCCATGTCGTGGTAACAAGGGAGCCAGAAAACGCCGCTGAATGCTCGTGTGTGCTCGAAGGCGAAGCTGATCATCGCGCAGTT
>DATLQY010000959.1:0-4624 GCA_035534975.1 Pirellulales bacterium | reverse complement strand
CGTCGCCTGTGAGTCTCGCATGATCACCGACCCTGTAGCGAGACCAACCGCCCAACTGGCGGAATACCCCATTGGCCAGCGTGGAGAAACACCGGCCAATGTACGGAACCCGGCGCGCGAGGCCGACGCGCAGCCGCCGGTGCGATGGCGCGAGTTGATGGTCGTCTTCGTCCTGGTCGTGCTGAGCGACTTGACGATTTATCGCGGGCAAGGCTTCGCCGGTTGCGCCGCGCTGTTCTTCCTTGCTCCCGTGCTGTTTGCTTTGGGGGCCTTTCGTCCGCGGCTCGGGACCGGTGCGAGGGTGGTGGGCGTGATGCTCGTGGTGCTCGCGGCCAAGACGATCTGGTGCGGATCGGTATGGCTGGTCGTCACCGGCTTTGCGCTTCTGGCCGCCTTCGCCAGCGCGCTTTCAGGACAGACGCCGTTCGTCGCGGAAACGGCCGTGTTCGCCTCGCTCCTGATCGCGACCGGCTACCGGCGATTGCTTCACTATGGACGCAGCACGGCCGGAAGCTCGCTGACTCGCGTTCCGTGGCTGAACCTCGCGATGCCGCTGGCGGCGCTGGTCGCGTTCGGCACGGTTTTCATCTTCGCGAACCCGGACCTGTTGGCATCGGTCTCGGAGATGGCGGAAGAGTTGGTCAACAATATTCGTGCTTGGCTGCGCATGTTGTCAGTGAAAGAGATCGCTTTCTGGGTTGCCGCGGCTTGGGTTTCGGTCGGCTTGCTCCGCCAGGCATCGGGCGGGGCGATCGTTGCCGAGCTGGCCGAAGTCGAGCCTTCCGTGCCATTGCGGACGGAGTCGTCGAAACTCTATCCGGCCTACCGCAATACCCTGGCCACCGTGATCGTGCTGTTCGCGGTTTATCTCGTGTTCGAATTCCAAACGCTCTGGTTCCGCGACTTCCCGGAGGGCTTTTACTATTCTGGCTATGCGCACGAGGGGGCCGCCTGGCTGACGATTGCCTTGGCTTTGGCCACCCTGGTTCTGTCGCTCGTTTTTCGCGGCGCCGTGCTCTTCGATCCGCGCCTGCCGCGGCTGCGCACCTTGGGCTGGATCTGGTCGGCGGAGAATTTCATTTTGGCCGTGGCGGTTTACCACCGGATGGCCATTTACATCCATTTTAACGGGATGAGCCCGATGCGGATCGTGGGGTTGTACGGCATGACGGCGGTCGTGGCCGGGTTTGCCCTCGTGCTCTGGAAGATCGGCCACAAGTGCGGCTTCGGCTGGTTGCTGCGGCGCCAGCTCTGGGCGTTGGCGTTGACCGTCTACCTGTTTGCCCTGACGCCCGTCGACGCGATCGTCGTCGAATACAATGTCCGGCGAATTCTCGCCGGCGACCCGGCCCCGAGCGTGCAGATCAGCGTCCAGACGATCGGCCCCGAAGGCGTGTTGTTGCTGGTGCCCTTGTTGGAATGCGACGACGCGACCATTCGTGAAGGGGTGCGCGCATTTCTTGCCCAGCGCGACGACGAAGCCGAAGCGGCCGCCGTGCGCCGTGAACTGCTGGGGTGGACGTCGCACCAGATTGCCGACGTTTTGGTCTTGGAGCGAATGCGCGTCAACCGGAACCTTTGGGCCGATTACCATGAACGCGGGCGCCGCGACACGGCTTTGGAACGGTTCCATGCCTACGCGTACCAGTGGTACTGATCGTTCCTCGTCCGCCGCTCGGCCCGCAACCCGGCTCGGCGAGGGGCGGCTCTCGTGCATCACGATCCAAGCCAGCGAACCGCGTTTTCGATAACCTGCAACGGCTCCTTCTGAAGGTAAACGGAGAAAGTCTCGTGCCCAGGCCGGAAATAGAAAACTTTGCCTTCGCCGAGATTCCACAGGCAGCCGCTTCGAAACCATTCGCCCTTTTCCCAGTTCTCTTTGAAGATCACCGCGTCGGGTTCCGGGACGTGAAATGGCTCGTTGTACATCTCGGTGTGCTGGATGCGAAACATCCTGGGTAAGTCCTTGGCGATCGGGTGCTCAGGTTGACGCACGGAAATTGTACTCGGCGCCCCGTCCGCCCGATAATCAGGAAAACAGCAGTTGGGCAAATCGACCCGCACACGATGGACGGCCCCACCTTGCTTCACTGCGTAGTACGCGGGCGTAATGAGCGAATCGCCGGATGGCGCAAAGCGGCCGGCAGGCGGAACGAAGTCAAACTGCACCGGCAGCCCCTTTGCCGGGTCGGGATAGCGCCGGCGGGCGTCCAGCCGCGTCCGTTCGTTCATCGCCTCCACGAACGGCGCCGACCAGTGGGCCGAGTGCAGGGCGATCAACGACAGCTTGCCGGCCTTGATCGGCTCGATGATCTTGGCGCGGGCCGTTTCCGGCGTGATTTCCGAATGGCGGACGTGGCCCCACCAGACGAGAACGTGCGCCCAATTCAGGTCCTCGTCCGAAAGCCCCTGGTCTGGGTCATCCAAGCGGACCGATCGAACGAGAATTCCCTCGCACGACTTCAGATGGTCGGCGATCGCGTTACCCAGAAAGTTCGGGTACGCCTCTTTTTGCGCTGGTTGCTGCTCATCCCAGACGAGAGCATGGACCGGCGCCGCAGCTTCGCCGGCGCGCGCCCACCGGGGCTTCGCCGCCGCCATTGCCAGGCCGAGGCCCGCCATTCCGTCGACGAATTGGCGTCGGTTGATTCTGCGCCTGGCGGTCATAGCGGTTCCAAGCGGATGCGCGGTGAGAACTTCCATGTTAGGCTAACCAGCACCCTTGCCGGCGGCAAGCCCCACCGGTCGGTGAGCGCTACCTCGCCGCCCGTTTTGCCCGGTCACTTTCGGAGCTATTCAAATCGTGTGAAATGTCGTTGGGTTTGCCGGCAACCACAGAGTGACGTAGCGGCGAAGAGTGGACTTGGCCGAAAGCCTTGGGAAGATCGCTTTGTGGACCTTCGCCATCCACAGTTTCAGACACGCTGACAACGATGACATAGTGACCCGGCAAGGCGCCGACCGCGAACAATGAGCCTCCCACGTGTGTCTGGAGTTGGAACTTTCCTTGATCGTTGGTAGTACCGATGCCGGCTTTCCCTTCCATTGGATTTGCCGGAATCAACCCGACGGTCGCTCCCGCGCCAAGTGCGCCGTCGAGCGTTACCGTCCCCGTCACCGCAACGGTGCGGGGCATTGGTTTTCGCACAGGTTCGACGGCCAACACCCACAAATTTCCTTCCGCGGGCCAGAGGAACAGGCGAACCGCGGCCACCAAACACATTTCAGACACCGACGACGACGTTGGCAATTGGTGAACCGGACGCGGCAATTGCAACCGCCCTTCCGTGCCTAGACAAGCTCGTGGAACGCTACGACTCGGCGCCGCCAGCCGCCCCGCCTTCGCCCGCGGCGGTAAATGTGAAACTGTACGCTGAAAGCCTGGCTTCATAGGGCAGGGCAGGGGGGACCGCAAGTGCCGTTGGGTTCGCGGCGTGCTCGACGAGCAACCTAGCGTACTTCTCTTTACTCTCGGCCGTGCCCGGCCGTGCCCGCAGGACATTTGACAACCCATAGCGATGTGCAGGACAATGGCTCTGCGTCGGTGCGCATGAAACCTCAACCAGAAGCCAAGCGTATGAAGTTCGTTCTCGTCATCGCTCTCGCCCTGCTCTGCCTTACCCGCATCACCGTCCACGGCGCGACCCCGCCGTCGAAAGACGTCTCCGCGCTCCTCGCCCCCATCATCCAGAAGCACGATGTCCCCGGCATGGCGGCCGCCGTTGTCCGCAATGGTGAAGTCGTCGCCATCGGTGTCGCCGGCGTCCGCACGCGCGGCAAGCCCGACATGATCGCCACCGCCGACCGCTTCCACATCGGCTCCGACACCAAGGCGCTGACCGCCATGCTCTGCGGCATCCTCGTCGATGAAGGAAAACTGCAATGGGATCGGACTCTCGGCGAAACTTTCCCAGAGCTCAAGAAATCCATGCACCCGCAGTACCAGACCGTAACTCTCGAACAACTTCTCACCCACCGCGGCGGCGCACCCGGTGAGCTCGAAAAGGATGAACTTTGGGGCAAACTCTGGAAGCACAAGGGCACGCCCACAAGCGCGCGCCGGCTCCTCGTCCAGGGCGTCACGTCTACTCCGCCCGAGGCCGCCCCCGGCGAGAAGTTCATCTACTCCAACGCCGGCTACTCCATTGCCGGCTACATGGCGGAGAAGGTCACGGGCAAATCCTGGGAAGACCTCCTGCGCGAAAAGATCTTCCGCCCGCTCGGCATGACCACCGCCGGCTTCGGCGCGCCCGGCACGCGCGCGAAGAACGAGCAACCGCGCGGTCACAAAGCCGACGGCTCCCCCGTCGAGCCTGGCCCCGCTGCCGACAATCCCGTCGCCATCGGCCCCGCCGGAATCGTCCACTGCTCGATCGGAGACTGGGCCAAGTTCGTCGCCGCCAATCTCCCCTCCGCCAAAACCAAACTGGTCAAACCCGCGACGCTCGAGAAGCTCCACACTCCCGCCCCCGGCGAGCCGAAATACGCCATGGGCTGGATCATCGCCGACGGCCAACCCTGGGCCGGCGGCCCCGCCCTCACTCACGCCGGCAGCAACACCATGTGGTACGCCGTCGTCTGGCTCGCTCCCAAGAAAGACTTCGCCGTCCTCGTCGCCTGCAAC
>DATLQY010000958.1:0-5111 GCA_035534975.1 Pirellulales bacterium | reverse complement strand
CTGGCCGGCACACCTGGCCACGGCCACGACGTCGCGGGCTTGCGGATAGTCGTCCAGCAGCTTGGGCTGGTAGAGCCGCAACATGGCGGCTTCATCGCCCGCGGCCACCGCCTGCTCCAACTGCTCGCGCGCCCGCACGCGCTCGCCCGCCTCGCGCAGCCGGGGCTGCATCGCGGCGGGAGCGTCGGCGGGCAACTTGTGGTTTTGCTTCAGCAACTTCAGCGCCGCGTCGAAATCGCGCGCGTCGAGCAAGCTTTGCACCTGCGCGAACGAGAACAGCACTTCGTCGAGCCTCGGCACCTGGTCGAGCGGCAGATCGACCAGCTCCAGCAGCCGAGCGCAGAGCCGTTGCACCTCGACGTCCGGAGAACGCGCGAGCGCCTTGATCAGGGGCGACTCCCGCGGCAGGTCGAGGTCCTCGCGGCGCAAGAGGAGCTTGTCGTATTGCGGCTGTTCGACGTAGGTGCTCCACAGCTCGGGCGCCGCGGCCAACGCGCGCAGCGCCACCAGGATGAACAGCGCCGAGAAGTCGTCGAGCCGCGGCGAGAGGGGCGTGTCGTGGTCGCGCCCGGGGTGCTGGTAGGGATCGACGCCGATCTCGAGGTTCTTGCGGCCCACCAGGGCGGGCACGCACATGCAATCGTAATCGACCAGCTTGAGCCGGCCCTGGTCGGTGACCATCACGTTGGCGTGCTGCAAATCGCCGTGGGCGATGTTCGCGGCCGCCAGCTCCTTGATCAGCTCGACCCAAAGTTCGGCGGCCTTGGCCAGCGCCCGGCGGTCCTTGTTCAGGCACTGCTTTCGGGTCCATTTGAAAAGCGTCTCGCCCGGCACCCAGTCCATCGTCACCAGGGGATACCACTTGCCGTCGCCGGCCGAACGGATTCCGTCGTCGTTGTAGGTGAAGCCGACCAGCGACTCGACGCGGCGGTTGCGCAGGTACTCGGCGATCGCATGGTAGCGTTCGCGGCGCTCGGCCGAAGCACTGGTGAAGACGCGGACGGCAAGCGACCCGCGGCCGTTGGCATGGCTCCCCTTGTAGACGGTGGCGAACGCTCCCGACCAGGCCCGCGGCTGGTTCAAGTCGTCCTTTTCAATCGTGATCTGCTTCAGATCGACACTACGAAACGCGATCCTGGGGTTTTGCAGGATCGTGCTGAAGTGCGATGCCAAAGGCCAGGAGCAGGGCATTGTCATTGGTCATTTGTCATTGGTCATTGGTCTTCGTCGGGCTTGGCGTCGCGTCCGATCGAACGCAGGTACGCGTTGAGTTTGGGGCCGAGCTCGTCGAGCAAAGTCTTGAGTGTTTCGATCTGCTTTTCCGTCAATAGGTTCCGCTTGAAGGCGCGCCGCAACCAATGTCGTGTTTCGTAAAACGAACCAACCAATGACCAATGACTAATGACGAATGACCGGATATCCGTTCATGTGCAACAACCACAATAACGGTTCGAGCAGCCCGACGGGGGCGATGGTGCGGCGGCTGAGATCGCGCTCGCCCGTCCCATCGAGGCCGACCGGCGTCATGGGAAAGAACATGAACCGGCCGCCGAACAGGTCGTCGATCTGACGCTCGATCTGCCAGCCTGGCCAGACGGTGTCGCGCAGCCGGGCCATCAGCCGCGAGCGGGCTTCCAACGAGCGAACGTCGAGCTGCCAGCCGATTTCGCCCAGGTCGCGGTAGAAGTTGCCGACCACCCCTCCACCGCCCGGGTCCGCATACGTCTCATTGACCATCAGGTCGAGCTTCGAGACGCACAGCGCCACGGGAATGGGCACCTGCTTGCCGGCCTTGATGCCCTTGATCCGCCGCAGGTCCTCTCGAAAGCCGGCCAGGGCCTGGGCCTGGGTTTCGCTCGGCTCGGTTGGGTCGAGGAAAAAGAAAAAACCGTCGCCGTCCAAGGCCCTCTGCCGCTGGCGGTCTTCGATGGTCTGGCTTCGAGTCACTTCGCCGGAGTAGTCGAAGATGTTCACCAGGATATTTGACGCTCCGCAGCGGTCGCGGTCGAGAAAGTTGAACACCAGCGGGTGCGGGATGCGGTCGGTCTGCGTGGCCTGGGGACCGAGCTTCATGTTGAGGATCTCGTCCACAACCCCATCGAACTTGTCGGAGCTGGTCGAACGGATACGCTCGAACTGGACCACGTCGGGGTAATTACCGCGGTTCAGCTCGCGATAGACCATCGCCAGCCAGTGCGTCTTGCCGGCCTGTGGAATACCCAGCGTCGGGAAGCAGAGCTTGATGATGTCGCGGTACATCGACATGAACGTGAACTCGCACTCCTCGAAGGGATGTTCCGAGATCACGTTCTTGCACTGCAACAGGTCGAGCGCGACGTGGCCTCCTCCGCCCGAACGCGCATCGGCGAGGGGCCCGAATGTCCCCTCGCCCAGGCACAGCGGACAGGTGTCGCGGGTGCGTTGTTTTCGCCGCCGTATTCCGCCGCCCAACAGCGTGCCGCCCGTACCGACTAGTCCCAGCAACCCCGCGCCCAGGCCGCCGCGAATCCAATGCCGTTTACGGACGAACGCGTCGTACTGGTCGGCGTTGTCCCTGAGATCTTGTTGCAGTTTTTCGTGGCTCTTGACGTCACCCTTCAACTCGGCGGCCATGCTCGTGGCGACCGTCGACAAGGCCGTCAACCGTTCCGTCGCCTCCTGGCTGTGTTGACCTTGTTCCACAAGCGTCGCGGCGCCAGGAACGTCGACCGACTGCTTCCGAGCTCGGCGGGCTAGGGCCTCTTCGTACCGAAGATTCAGATCCTTGCCGGTTCGGCGCCGGTCGTCTACCGACTGGGCCGCGGAGCGGATCTCCTCGACGATCTCGTCGCGGGCCGAGATTTCATCGCCCGAGCCGGCCCGCAGCAACCAGTGGTACAATCGATCGCCGAACACGAACGTGGCCAGTGTGACCACGGCCAGCACGGCCAGCATCACGGCGAGAAACTTCGATACGCCCATGGCGCGGGCGCGGCCCCCGTTGAGCACCCGCCGTAGTTCGTGGCGGCGGTCGTGCGCCGCCACCATCACCAGGCTGGCCATGGCCACCAGCCCGAACAGCCAGAACCAGCGATTATCGACCGACAGCAGCGACGCAAGCTGCCCCGCCACCTGCCGGTGAGCTTGGATCTCGTAGAGTTGCAGCTTCTCGGCGTAAAGCGCCGTTCGCACCGTAAGCCAATCCTCTCTGAGTTTCCTTTCACGCTCGGCGGCGTGGGTCACAGCGCGCTGGAGTTCGGCCACGACGGGACGATTGTTTTCCTGGAGGATGAGGGCCAGGGGGCGCTGGCTCTCGGCGTCGATCGTCGCCAGTGCAATGGTCGCCTCGTCGCCGGCGCCCGAATCGAGGCGGTCGGCCTCGCGGCGCCGAAAATCATTCTCGGCGTCTAGCCGCAGTCGTTCGGCAAGCGCGTCGACGTACGCGCGCGCCAAGCCGGCCGCGTCGGACGGTTCCGCCGCCGAAGGTGGGTTGCCGCGCGCCGTGCCCGGCGGACCGAAAGAGAGCAGTAGCGCCAACAAGGTTCGTCCGGCCCGGCTGGACCGAAAAGTCGTCCGGCCGCCCTCGACGATGAGTTCCCGTGGCATTTTATTTCCCGTAACGCGGCCTATACCCGCAATTTAACCAAGCTGCAGATTGACACGAACACCACGAATCGAAGCCTCATTTCAAAGGAGATAGGGCCATCATCCCCAACTTGCACGATACCCGCACACTGTGCGACTGTCAAAACGGCGGGCAGGATCGCTCTTGCCGCGGTCGGTGCGAGGGGCGAGAATAAATAGGTCCAGCGCGGGCAGAAAACCGGACTTGGGAGCACGAACCGTGAACCGTATTGTTCTTCTTTCGAAAGTCGGCGCGGATGGCATTTTGCAGCTTACCGTTCCTATCGGAGCGGCCGACGCGGAGCGTGAGGTGGAAGTGACGATCGAAGCGACTGGGCCAAGATCGCAGACAGACACGCAGCGAGAAGAATGGCGGCAGTTCGTTTTGGAAACCGCGGGTGCGTGGCAAGGGGACTTGGAGCGGCCGGAGCAGGGCGAGTACGAACAGAGAGATGAACTGCCGTGATTTACCTACTCGACACGAATGCCTGGATCGCGAATTTGCGGCAAAACAATTCGCGACTGGTACAACGATTTCTACAGATGAACCCTGCGGACATCGCCTTGTGTTCGGTCGTGTTGGCCGAACTGTTCTACGGAGCGCATCACGGTGCTATCGGCCTTCAAGCCGCGAATCTGGCGTTGATTACCCGATTGCAGCGCCGATTCACGTCCTTGCCTTTCGACGACCAAGCCGCTGCCGAATGCGGCAAGCTGCGCGCCTACCTCGCCCGCCAGGGAAAACTCATTGGTCCCAACGACCTGATGATCGCCTCCATCGCACTTACCCATGGGTTGACGCTAGTCACGCATAACACCGGCGAGTTCAGCCGCGTTCCAGGGCTGTCGTTGGAGGATTGGCAGTGACACAGCGGGCGGCCCTTGGCAGATCCCTCTGAAAAAGGCTATACCTTCCCTAGCTGAGCTTGTGAGAGTTCAGAACGTCGCTTTGAACATGGCCACGGAATTCTCACGAATTCCGCTACACCTGGTAATTCGTACTGCCCGTGGGGAGCGGAGCTGATGGAATCGACAGAATCGTTGCAGGCCGTTTTGGATCGTGGCCGCGAGCGGCAGCAGGTGGGCGACTTTCCCCGGGCGGAACAGGCCTATCGCCAGTTCCTTGCCGTCGATCCCTCGAACGCCGAAGTCTGGTTCCTGCTGGGTCAGGTCGGCCAATCCCAAGGCAAGCTTGACGAGGCGCTGGCCAGCTTCCAGCAAGCCGTGGCCATCAAGCCCGACTTCGCGGCGGCCTATAACAGTCTTGGCATCGCGCACGTCGGGCGGCGGCGGCTCGACGAGGCGGCGGCCTGTTTCGAGCGGGCCGCGAAGACCAAGCCCGACTTCGCCCACGCTCATAACAACCTGGGCAACGTTCGCAAGGAACAAGGCCGGCTCGACGACGCGCTGGCCAGCTACCAGCACGCCGTGCGACTCAAGCCCGACTTCGCCGAGGCCCACAACAACCTGGGTAGCCTGTTGCTCGGGAAGGGGCGATTGGACGAGGC
>DATLQY010000957.1:0-10828 GCA_035534975.1 Pirellulales bacterium | reverse complement strand
GGGCTGCAAATCGGCGACGGCGTCGAGCATCCGCACGACTTCCGGATGGATCTCCTCCGGTCGCATGTTCTGGGCGATGAGAAAGAAGTCGCTCTTTTCCATGGGGCGTCCGGCCGCCTCGAAGAGTTGCGGCAAGATCTTCTTCGAGGCCGGGACTTCGACCACCGCCGCGGTCTTGTCGGACAAGGGATCAGCGAAGAACGGCGCTGGAAATTGGGCACGCAGGTACGCCAGACCTTTTTCGACATCGGCCGCGGCGAACAGATCTTGTGGGTCGGGAGCGATGGTTCGATGAATCGCCGCTGGGACGAGTAAGTAGTTCTCGATCTCGTAGCGCGTCCAGCGCAGGATGGTCAAGCCGTCGGCGGACAATTCGCGGTCATCGATCGAACGGTTATCGCCGTCGAGCACAAGGAGACCGCGAATGGCGGAATGGATGGCGCGTAGCGCGAAGAGGTGGACCTTGGCGTCGCGGGGATTGCGGCCGACATTGGAATGGAAAAATGGCTCCCCGAAGAACTTCCTCGAAGGATGGTTCAGGATCTCCGCCCAGGCGCGCAAAATGTCGAAATCGGTTTGGCCTTCGCAATAGAGCACGGCGCGCCCCTGTTCGGCCAACAGCAAGTCGAGTGTCGTCAAACGGCCCATTGCTTCGCGCACCTGGTCGCGCTGATCTTTTCGAACCAGGCGGTGTGGTTTGCCCAGGAATGATACGACGCGGGCCGGCGGCGTCGCGTCCAAGAGCACCTCGGAATGAGTGGCGATGATCAACTGGCACGATCGCCGCTTGGCAACCGTGCGGAGCCGCTCGTAGATTTGCCTTTGAAGGATCACGTGCAGGTGGGCGTCGGGCTCGTCCAGCAGCAGCACGGCGGCTGGACGAGCATAGAAATAGGAGAGCAGTAGCAGCACCTGGTGGAACCCGCTGCCGCCGGAGGCAATATCGTACTGTCGGAGGCCATTCTTCCCTTTACTCGACTTGGGGATGCCGCCGAGATATTCGCATAGAATGAACGGGAGCGACTCATCGTATTGCGGGCCGAGCAACGTGACGTGAAATAGATCCTGGATGTCCTTGACGAGGTCATTCCAAAGATCGTCGGTTTGGCTGACTTCCAGGAGCAGGTTCCTCAACACGTCTCCTGGTTTGCCGCGGCCGATTTCCAATTGCTGTGCGCCCCGGTCCATCCGGCGTTCTTCGGCGCCAATCCCGGAGAAGGGCGGACAATGGACGACGACGAGCTTTTCCGCGGCGCCCGGCAGGTCTCCATCGACCATGTTTACCGGCTTGACATAGATCTGCTCCGAGCTTTGATGGCGAAGTTCCATGGTCAACGACCACGCCGACTCGGTGGTCAAGCCCGCGGAACCCTTGACGGTGATGTGGATCAACCTTGGTTCGCCCAGTTTCTGCTTAGGCCCAAGTTCCGCTTTCGACAAACCGGTGATCGTTTCGTTCCAAAGCAGATTGAATTCACGTAGGGGTAGAGCGGTGAAATCCTTCCGGGTGACGGGCTGCCCCGTGCGCTGCTTTGCCGACGCTTTCTTCTCGGCCCCTGCCTTGCCGATTGCGCTGCGTCCCTTACCCAGGCGCCAACGTTCCAGCGCCATCGCCCAGGTTGAAACAGCCTGCAACAAGGTGGACTTGCCGCTGTTGTTTGGACCTGCGAGTACGATCGTTTCTTCCAATTCGAACTCTTCGCGCTCGAATCGCTTGAAATTCTCGACGATGACCTGGGTAATCATGAAACCCGCTCCCTCTTGCTCCCTCTCTGAGCCACCGCACTTGGGCGAACCGAACCGCTTCCCGACGGCCGCATGAGCCGTAGCGGGCGCGTGGCGATGTTCGCCGCCGGATCCCTCGGACTTCGGATGACGACCTCAACAGGGTCGAATTCCACAGCCCTTGTTGTTCTACACAAGTCGTGATGGTTCGACCGCCCCCTCGCCGGCTTGCCCGGCAGGAGCGGGAAGTTTGGATGGCTAAGGTATCGCTCCATATGATCTATCTCAACACACCCACTCCCGTGGTCCGGCTCCACGCTGCCGCAGGCAGCGTGGAGCCAGACCACGGGAGGCACGGAGGGCTTTGCAGGTTGCGGTGCTAGCCTGGAGAACTGCTTCACCTGCCAGACAAGCTGGCGAGGGGTCGCTGCTAACGATGTGTAGAACAACGAGGGCGCAACCCTGGGAATTTGTCCGTTCGCCCGGTCGTTCACCCCAACGGGGTGACACCGGTGGCACGCGATGGCCCTATGCCGCGATTCGCACGGCGCGTTGCGCCCCGTTAGGGCTTGGGTTTGGTTGGGGGCGCCGTTGGTTCCAGGGCTGCGCCCTTCGCTGTGGAATCGTGCCCCGTTGGGGCTGAGTGCCGCTGCGCGGCACGGCAACACGGCGTGAATCGACAGCCGTACAAGTCGCATCGACGGTAGCGTGACCGTACTCGGAAAAACGGAATCACTTCCCGAGGGCCGCATCGCCTGGATCGAATAGGCGGCGTGGTTGGCCGCCGGATCCTTCGGACGACGGACACCGACCCCAACGGCGTCGAATTCCACAGCCCAGGGCGCAGCCGGCGCAGCCCTGGGATTTTGTCCGTCCGGCGGTTCGTTCACCCCAACGGGGTGACACCGGTGATACACGATGGCCCTACGCCGCGATTCGCACGGCGGGTTTCGCCCCGTTGGGGCTTGGGTTTGGTTGGGGGCGCCGTTGGTTCCAGGGCTGCGCCCTTCGCTCGGGAATCGTGCCCCGTTGGGGCTGGACGGCTTGACGCCGCCAACTGAAACATCAAACCGCGGGTGTCGCCCCACAATCCCAGCCGAAATCTTGGGATTGGGCGGATCGCAGTCCATGAAATCAGCTCCGATGTTGCCGTACATCATAGCAACTCCTGCTGCCGCTCGGCCGGGCGGTTCCGCTGGGCCAGGGCCAGCTTGCTCAACTCGGGCCAGGCGATCACCAGGCCGTTGTAAGCCAGGGCCTCCTCGGCCCATTTCTTTCG
Organism: Pirellulales bacterium; assembly: GCA_035534975.1. Taxonomy (GTDB): domain Bacteria; phylum Planctomycetota; class Planctomycetia; order Pirellulales; family JAICIG01; genus DATKSN01. The sequence goes on along the minus strand of DATLQY010000957.1, from coordinate 7,824 downwards.
CTCGCAAAGATTGTACAGCCTGTAGGCCAGGTCGCGGGCGGTTTCGGCCACGCCCCCCAGCTTGTGCATGAGCGTGGCAGCGCCTGATTCACCCTGCTTGTCGAGCGTGCGAATCAGGTGCTGCGTTATTTCCCAGACCGTCAAGCGGCGATCCGTGGTCGGATCCCATTCGCCGTTCAATTCGTCGCGGCGGACGAGCCTCACCTTGCCCGCGCGGGCCAATACCACGCCTGCCTCGACCAGGCCGTTGATGGCGGTGTTCTTGGCTTTGCTGAGCAACTCGGCATCGCCGAAGGGGCCTTCGTCCAAACCAAATTGCTCGAACCAGGCAAGTGCCCAGCGGGTGTCGCCGTCAAACTCCCCCTCCTGTTCGGCGAGCACTTCGTCCAGGGCCTGGTTGATAAGTCCCAGCGCCGTCCGGACGGTCATGGGCGAGCCGTCGCTCTCCAGCACCATGGCGTACCGCGTGAAGACCGCCATTCCCGGGCCGATCGCCGCCTGCGCCAGGTCGACCGGCGCGATATTACCGCGTTGGAGATTGCGCAACGCCTCGGGCAGCTCCTGACTCAGCGCCGTGATGAGCTGCTTTCGAGTCGTGAGCGAGGCGTCGTTTGGACGAGGTCGGCAGACTAGGATAATCGATGAGGCAAGTGCATTCGTCCCGATTCCGATGCTTCGCGCCCCCCGTTCCGTCCGCATGGGCCAAGTGCCAGTGATGCAAAAACCTGAACGAACCAAACCCGTCAGCATCGTTTCCCAACCCGTTGAAGCAATTGCGGGATGTGCATCAAACGCATCATCGTCCACTTGGATATTGTCGTCGGATTCGGACTGTTTGAAAGCGTAATAGACCGTGAGCGGAAAGTCCTCATGCTGAATCTCTTGCAGCCGACCAAATACTCTTGCAAAGCCTTCTTCAAAGAACGTCTGCGCCCTATCCTTGCTGCCATCGTGACGATAGGGAGATGCAATCAGCTCGGTCGCCTTCGGGGTCAGAACTGTGCTGAAGAGGGAAGGAAAAATGCTGCTCAATGATCGACGCAACCAGATATAGAAGAAATCGCTGAGGTCAGCGTAGCCGATATTGTCGTAATACGGTGGATCGGTCGATACTAGCGCCCGCGGAACGTCCGGAATGGCGGCAGTCGCATCGAGCTGTTGTGCAATGGCTGGTGCGCAACACGGTGCATCCTCCGTAACGCGTGCAATGCCGCGTAGCGAAATGGTGAGGTCGCCCGCCGCGCCGATCAGGGGATTGACTTCCGTGAAGTCCCAGACCATTGGCAGTGCTTGCTTCGTCATAGCATGACCAGCTTGATCGCGTTGCATGATCCATGTGACCAGCGTGCAATTGTAATCCGTGATCTTATCAACGCCGAGACCAAGGTACGTGGCGACTGCATCGGCATAGGCCGTGTTGCCCGTGCCGCCCTCAAAAAGCGGTACGTCGTTCTTTCGCCACTCCGATTGGATAGCATCCGATCGAATCTTCGTGTGGGCTTCCACAACCAGATCGCTAAGCGTTGTCAACGTCGCCAGTTGCCGCGCCGTGAACATGTCGGCAAAGTTTGGCATCCCATACAGCGGCGGCGAAAACCAACGACGGTCGTTGGTAATAGGCTGCTCAAGAAACGGAACCGTCGGTTTCAGCGCGATCGGCGGGGGCAGCGCTGTCCCGTTTAGGTAAACACGACCGCCGCTGCTGTCGGCGACAATCGCCAAAGGAATCTCGGCAATTCCGTGCGCCATCGAGATGTCTCGCAATTGCTGCTTCTTGACGAACGTGTCGCAAAACAAGCAGCGAGCGCCCGTACGGTCCGTGGTGTGCGTTGGTGGTTCGCCCTTTGTGGCAATCTCAAATTGCACCTGTTTCGACTCGTAGTCGAGGACAGGTTTGGCGAAACATTCCTTTCCCTTCTTTCCGGATAGCCGAAATGAACGGACCAGCGGCGCTCTTGCGCGACACGCGGGGTTTGGACACTGAATTGTCCTGGCCCAGAGCCAGGCGATGACGGTCAGTTCCTGGCCCACGTAGGGCTGCAAGTCGGGGCGGCCCTCTGCCATTACGGCGGTCACCTTGACCTTCGGATACAGGTGGCCGATCCGCTTCTCGGCCTCGTCGCGCATCCACTGGCCGTAGTAGCGCACGTCCTCGGCCAAGCCCTCGGCGCCGCGCCATTCCTTCTCGACCAATTTCTGTTGTTTCTTCGTCGCCTTGCCGTTCGCAACGGACCCGTTGGCACTCGACTCCAGATTCACCGGCGGTCGACCGGCAAATTTGGGCGGAATCTCGATCAATGCTTTGTTGATCAACACCGCCACCGGATTCAGATCGCTGGCGTAAGCACGCAGCCCCAGCCGCTGGGCCTCCAGTGGAATCGACCCGCCGCCGGCGAACGGATCGAGCACCGGCGGCGCATGCTCGGCCAAGAACGCGTTGACTTGCTCCGCCCTGGCCAATTTGTGTTTGAAGTCGTGGGCCGTCGCCGGATTCCCTTGCACCTGCACGACGACTTCGTCGTTTTTCCACTGGCCATCGGCCACGTTATTGGCCGCGATGGAGCGAGCAATTTCGGCGCGAGCGCGGTTGATGACGTTGGGATTGTTCGAGTTCTCCCACTTCACCAGCTCTTCGATCAAGTTGAACAGCTTAGCGCGTTCGTTGCCCGCCACTTCCTCGTCGATGCCATACATCGGGTCGTCATCAGGGTCGTTCACCAGCGACGCGAACAGGACGGCCCGACAAGCGGCCAAGGGCCGCCGCGCCCACCATAGGTGCAACGTCGAAGGGTGCCCGTGCCGGATCGACTTCTCGCGGGCACTCTCCGCATTGATCGCCACCAGCGGCAGGGCGACCTCGATGAGTTTCTTGCGGTACGATGTGGTCATTTCCCGCGCCCCTTTCGTGGCTTCACCCGCTGAGGCGCGAGCGGCTTTTTGCGCTCGATGGCGGGCAGCGCCGCTTGCTCCTGGGCCAGTTGGTAAAACTCGTGGAGCTTGGCTTGCAACAGCTTCTTGTCGGGCAAGCACGTCTGGTACTCGGCCACCAACGCGGGGGACATGGCGCGGCTCATGATCGCCAGATTGTGGCTCCAGGGCAATTCTCGCAACAGTGTTGCGAGAATTGGCTGCCCGCGGTACGTCTCGAAGAATTGCATCATCCGCCAGAGCTTGCTGGCGGAAAAGCCGCGCGCGTTCGGTTGACGAATTCGGATGTACTCCGCCAGCGCCTGGACGGTGCCCTGCCCCCAACCATCGGTAGTGATTCGCCGGCTGATGTGCTCGCCGATTTGCCAGTAGACGTCGATCAAGCGGTAGGTCATGGCGAGCCTTCCTGGCCAAGCGGGTTCGCCTGGCTGGCGATGTCGACGATGGCGTCCAGTACACCCCGGACCTCGGGATCAATTTCCGCGGGTCGGACATATCGCGCAAGGACATGATAGTTGCTTTTCAGCATCAGGTTCGGGAGGCCAAGGCGGCTAAAAAACATCTGGAAGAGCGGATCCAGAAAGTCATCGGTGACCTTGGTATCGCCCGACCAGGGAGATGGCTTGCCGAGCGTTTGCATCGCGCCTTCGACGTCCGCGATACATGTCTCCATCGTCGTCGCCCAGGGTCCGGCAAAAAGGGGACCTCCCGCGTACTCGGCCGCCGCGTCGCCCGCCCATGCGAGCAGCACATGTTTCTGACAGAGATAGTTTTCGATTTCGCGCCGCGACCACATGATTTCACGCAAGGCCGTTTCCTTTTGGAGCGCCTGGTTCAAATGGTCGAACAGCGCGATGCCCCGCAAGTCGCGTTTGGCTTCACGCAAACCGTAGAAGTGGTCGCGCGCTTTCGACGGCTGATTCATGACCGTATGGAGGAAGGGACGCTCCAGAACGGCGCGCGCGGGATGATCCAACGTTTCGGCCAGAGCGCGCAGGATCGAAAGATCAGTCGAGCCCTCGACGTACAACACCCAGCCGGCTTGTTCCGCCTGGTAGTACTGATCGAAGCCGAGCTCCTTCAGCGACTTGAGGAGTTGGCTGCCGCGGTCGTCGATCCGGTGCGGCTTTCCGACGAAGGCAATCACGACGTCGCGGTCGGCGGCTTCGTTGAGCACCACCTCGGAATGACTGGCCGCAATGATCTGCGAGCCGTGTTGGCGCGCCAGGTCGGCCATCAACAAGTAAATCTCCCGTTGGCGTAGAATCTCCAAGTGAGCGTCGGGTTCGTCGATCAACACGACCGAGTTGGGGTTGACCGCCAGGTGCGCAAGAACCAGCAACGTCTGCTGGAGCCCTCGCCCGGCGCAAGAGAGATCGAGGCGAGTGCCCGACCGCGTGACGTACGTCATCGAGATTTCGCCGCGTTCCGAAATGTACTTGGGGGCCTCCAGGCGCACGCCAAAGAGCCGTTCGATGCTCTGGCACAGCTCAGTCCATCGCTTTTCGCCCCCGTCGCGTTCCCAAACCTGGTAACAAAGGTTCCGCAGCACCTCCGCTGTCCGCCCCTCGCCCAATCGAACGCTGACAGCGCCCGGGTCTAGTCGGGTTTCATTGGCGGCAAGGCCCGACATGGGCGGCAGGAATGCGACGTTGATGCCGCCGGCCTCCGGGGGTATCGGCATGCGCTGGGTGTCTTTTTCCTCCGACAACCGCAGGGGACGGCAGTAGAACGATTCTTCGTTGGCGTAGTCGAACTCCAAGCCGCATTGCCATGAACGGCCGTTCGTCACGGCCTCGACGATGATGTCCATTCTGACATTCTGCGTCTGTTGGCCGCCGTTCGTCCGACGCACGTCGCGCACATGCAGGTCTCTCCAGAGCAGGTTCGCATCCGGAACCGGTACTGCGAACAAGTCGCGACGATTGATGGTGACGCCAGGCCGCTTTTCCGGGGCCTTCTTACCCGCGCGCTTTTCATTCCACTTCTTGAGCCCGGCGTTCCAAAGCGCGATCGCCTGAAGGGCCGTCGTCTTTCCGGAATTGTTCGGACCGATAAAGACAACTGGGTTGCCCAGGTCGATTTCGACGGCCGCAAACTGTTTGAAGTTGCGAATCGTCAGTTTGGTCAGCATAGCTTCACGTTCTCAGGTGCATGCCACTAGCCTAGTGTACACGAAAAAGGGGCGGCGGCGTCATGCTGCGACGATTCCGCCGCCACGTCCCACTCATGACGGTGTCTTCGCGCGTGCCAGTAGCTCATCGAGGTCGTAATTCACGCTGGTAACGCCAAAATCGGGTTCGCGGCCGAACGGCCGGCGCACATAACGCAATTCCACATTGCCATTGGAAATCAGGCCGATGGCGAGGATGAAGTCATCCGGCTTGTTGAGGCCGGTCAGGATTTCGTTCTTGGTGATCGTCACCGTTTCCGCACCCAGGGCGCGTCCCTTGACTTCGATGAACCGCAAGCGGCCTTCGTTGGGAATCGCCGACTCGACGTCGTAGCCCCATTTCTGGTGGCTAGCATCTCGCGGGAAGCGGTCGAGTGATCGCGTTGGCGACGCGAAGTACAACGTTGAAAGATGCCCGTGCCGGATCGACTTCTCGCGCGCCGACGCCGCGTTGATCGCCACCAGCGGGAGGGCGACTTCGATGAGCTTCTTGCGGTACGACGTGGTCATTTCCCGCGCCCCTTTCGCGGCTTCACCCGCTGAGGCGCAAGCGAGCTTCTACCCTCGAATGCGGGCAATGCCGCTTGTTCCTGGGCCAATTCGTAAAATTCGTGGAGCTTGGCTTGCAGGAGCTTCTTGTCGGGCAATCTCGTCTGGTACTCGGCCACCAGGGCGGGCGACATGGCGCGGCTCAGGGCGTATTCGACCACCTCGTGGTCCTTCGTGGCGCAGAGCAGCACGCCGATCGACGGCCCCTCGTGCGGCTTTCTCACGTCGCGGTCGAGCGCCTCCAGGTAGAATTCGAGCTTGCCCAGGTGCTCCGGTTCGAACTGCTCGACCTTGAGGTCGAAGGCGAGTAGGCAGGCAAGGCCCCGGTGGTAAAAGAGCAAGTCCACGAAAAAGTCGCGCCCACCGACCTGCAGTCGGTAGCGCTCGCCGACAAACGTGAAGTCGCCGCCCAACTCCAGCAGGAACCGCCGCAGGTTGGCCATCAACGCCCGCTGCAAATCGGCTTCCGAGTGAGTGGCGGGGAGATCGAGGAAATCAACCAGATAAGCGTCCTTGAACACTGCGACGGCGTCCGGGTGCATTTGTGTCACCGGCGGTGACACTTTCGCGGGCGACAGAACGACCCTCTCGAACAAGGCGCCATTGAGCTGCCGCTCCAGTTCCCGTGTACTCCACCGCTCGCGAAGCGCTGTTCGCAAATAGAATTCGCGCTCCTCAGCCCGTTTTGAGCGGCTCAAGATGAGCAGATTGTGGGTCCAGGACAATTGTGTCAGCAGTGCTGACACTTTTTCATCCCCGTCGTAGGTTTCGTAGAACTGCCGCATCCGAAAGAGGTTGCGCCGCGTGAATCCCTTGACGTCCGGGTGGCTCCGCGCAATGTAATCGGCCAATTGCTGGACCACCCCTTCGCCCCATGCGGCCGAATCGAGCTTGCGGCTGATGTATTCGCCGACTTGCCAGTACAGGCCGACCAGTTCTCGATTGACGGCCGCAAAGGCGCGCGTGCGCGCCGCCTCGATGAGGGCGACCACCTCGTCGAAATCAGTCGATGGAAGACGCGCGGGTGCTAGGGCCTTGGCCCGGCGTTTGCGATTGCCGATCTTGGGCGTCTTGCTCATGCCGGCTCCTCGGCGCGGGCCAGCAGCTTGTCGAGGTCGAAATTCACGCTCGTCACCGCGAAATCCGGCTCGCGCTGGAACGGTCGGCGGATGTAATGTGTCTCCACGCCGTCGCCGTTGACCAGCCCAATGGCCAGGATGAAGTCATCCGGCTTGTTGAGGCCGGTCAGGATTTCGTTCTTCGTGATCGTCACCGTTGCCGCACCCAGGGCGCGCCCCTTGACTTCGATAAACCGCAGCCGACCCGTGTTTGGAACGGCTGACTCGATGTCATAGCCCCATTTCTGGTCGCTCACGTCTCGCGGCGAGTAGCCAAGCGACCGCTCGGCTTGCATTACGGCCTCCATGGCCAGCAGCTCGCTGCGCTCGGTGTCGTGAGCGAACGTAGGCGGTACCGACGCCGCGTCGCCGGCCAGCCGCCGTAGAAGTGCCGCCGGAATGATCATCGCGCCGCCCAGCACGACAGTCGGCAGGGGCGAGAGCTTACGCTCCTGTGCCAACTCGTCGAGCCGCTTCTGCAGGCGAGCCGTCAGGTCGTCGGCTCGCTGGCGGGCAAGGCCCGAGTTCAGGCGGGCGTTCACTCTTCCCGCCAACTCCTGGTCCTTGAGCTGGGCCGCGCGGTGGTCCCAGTAATTGATCTCCTTGGTGAGCCGGTCTTTCACCGCGGCGATGGTCTTGTCGATCAGTTCTTCCTTACGTCCGCGGAGCTCGCCGAGGTGCTCGGGGACCAGGTGAATGGCGGCGTGTTCTTGCACCTGTCGTTCAAGATCATCCCGCTGCCAGGGGAACGTCGGCAGGGCGTCCTGAATTCGGGCGATTTCAGCTACGGTGAGCGGCCGGTAATCGAGATAGGGCGCTGGGCCGGCCGCGCTGGTTTTTCCTTGGACATCAATCTCGACGAATTGGAACCGCTTCGAGACGACGCGACGGTTGCCCGCACGGTCGGTGCGGGCGTCTTGAATGGAGTGCTCCAGGTACACCAGCACGCGAGGCTTATCGCCCGGATCGCGTTCGTCCACCAGCACCGCCCCGCGCTTGAGCAAGTCGCGATGCCGCTCGATGACCAGATCAATGGTGGCGTCCAAAAGCGGATGG
>DATLQY010000956.1:0-2619 GCA_035534975.1 Pirellulales bacterium | reverse complement strand
CTGGTGGCTGATCGTGACCACCATGTTCTCCTCGGTGATCAGATCGCCCATGTCGATCGAGCCGATCACGTCGCCACCGGGGTCGGTGCGCCGCTTGTCGGCGTGCTTCCGCTTCAGCTCGACCAGGTCGTCGCGGATGATCGCCAGGATGTTGGCGTCGTCGGACAAAATGCGCTGGTACTCGGTGATTTCCTTGAGCAGCTCGCGGTACTCGTCACCCAGCTTCTCCTGCTCGAGGTTGACCAGGTGTCCCAGCGTCATCCGCAGGATGGCGTCGGCCTGGACGGGAGTCAGCGTGTATGCCTCTCGCGCGCCGCGCTCCGACTGGAAGTCGGCGAAGCCCGCCTCGCCCAGCGCGCGGCGCATCAGCGCCGCGGGGCACTCGATTTCCATCAACCGCCCCTTGGCCTCGGGCACCGTGGCCGAGGAGCGGATCACGCGAATCACTTCGTCGATGTTGGCGTGGGCCAGGAGCAAACCCTCGACCGTGTGCTTCCGCTCGCGGGCCCGGTTCAGAAGGAACTGCGTCCGCCGGCGAATGACCACCAGCCGGTGACGGATGAACTCTTCGAGCAGCTCCTTGAGCGAGAGCGTCCGCGGCTTGCCGTCGACCAGCGCCAGCAAGATGATCGAGTAGGTGTCTTGCAGCGGCGAGAACTGGTAGAGCTGATTCAGCACCACCTCGGCGTCGTCGCCCTTCTTGATCTCGACGACCAGCCGCACCGGCTCCTCCAGGTCGCTTTCATTGCGCATTCCGGAGATGCCCTTGATCCGGTCTTCATGCACGAGCTCGGCGATCCGCTCCTCGACGCGGTCGCGGGCTTGCTGGTAGGGAATCTCGCGGATCACGATCCGCTGCCGCCCCTTGGCCATCTCTTCGATGTCGCAACGAGCGCGGAGCGTGATGTTGCCGCGCCCCGTGTAGTAGCTTTTCCGTATGCCGGTCCGCCCGCAGATGATGCCGCCGGTGGGGAAATCAGGGCCGGGCACGATTTCCATCAGCTCGTCGATCGAAACCTCCGGCTGGTCGATGACCTTGATCAGGGCTTCGCAGATCTCGCCCAGGTTGTGCGGCGGGATCGAAGTGGCCATGCCCACCGCGATGCCGTTGGCGCCGTTGACCAGCAGGTTGGGGAACTTGCTGGGCAGCACGGTCGGCTCCAGCCGCCGCTCGTCGTAGGTGGGCACGAAGTCGACCGTGTCGAGCTTGATGTCCTCCATCATCAAGGCGGAGATGCCCGACATCCGCGCTTCGGTGTACCGCATGGCCGCCGGAGGCAGTCCGGCGATCGAGCCGAAGTTCCCCTGTTTGTCGACCAGCACGTGGCGCATGTTCCATTCCTGGGCCATGCGGACAAGCGTGGGGTAGATCACGGCTTCGCCGTGCGGGTGATAGTTGCCGCTGGTGTCGCCCGAGATTTTGGCGCATTTGACGCGGCTGGCACCGGGTGTGAGGTTCAGGTCGTTCATCGCGACCAGAATCCTCCGCTGCGAGGGTTTCAGTCCGTCGCGCACGTCGGGCAGCGCGCGGCTGACGATCACGCTCATGGCGTAGGTCAGATAACTATCCTTGAGCTCGTCTTCGATGCGCAGATCGACGATCTTGCCGATGGGAAAGGCGTTGCCGTTGGAATCACCTTCGGGTGGCAGTTCGTCGTCGGAATCATTGTCGATTGGGTCGTCGGAATCAGCCAAGTCCACATCCTCTTTTCTTGGCGAAATATCGTTTTAGGCGCGCGGGGAACGCTTCCCCAAGTCGAGTCGGTGCGCGACCGGAATCGGGCATTTTTTACGGCCCGAAGTATAGCCGTTTCGGCCTTCGTCCACAACCGGCGGCCGCGAAAAACAGGCATTGCAAATCTTTGCGCCGCAAACGGTTGCGGCGCGAAATTCACCCGTGGCGAATACTCGGTGTCCGATCATCGATCTGGAATGACGTTCAGTCGTTGCTGGCCGACGAGTTTGCCATCGAAAACGACCTCGAAACGAAAGCGGCCGGGACGGGTAGGCGTCTTTTTTGTTGGTAATTTATGCGGCGGTTGCGTCCGGATTGCCGGGAATAGCACCGAAGGTGCGGCGCTGTAATAGCCAGGGGCAACGCCCCTGGTACGCGAACGCGCGCCAAACCTCGTAAAGCCCCACCGGGGCGCGCTGAGCGTCGCGGCGGCAAAACGCTCAGCGCGCCCCGGTGGGGCTTACAACAGGTTTTCGTTCTGCGAACCAGGGGCGTTGCCCCTGGCTGTCGCAGCGCGCCCTTTCAGGGCGGACGGCGTAAACGCCCTTTGAAGAATCCCCGAATCCCTAAGGTACTCCACGAACAGGAGATTTTCCACCAACAATCGAGACGCCTGCCCGGCCGGGACGAGAAAAGCAGAACTTCGTTGCAATGATCGCATTGAGCGTCAACATCCGAGCAGGCCCACAATGCGACTCTCTCTCAGCCGGCAGGGCGGGCCGTTTCCTGTCTCGACCCGCGTTCGGCCGGATCGGACGACTCAAGATCGAACGTCATTGACGCCGGACCAAAGGCCCTCGCCGGATGAGCTCGCGCGAGTTCTTCGGTGGGCGACGGATCCAATTCATAGGTAATCATGCTTGTTCCCGTTTCGCAAATCTTCG
>DATLQY010000955.1:0-2809 GCA_035534975.1 Pirellulales bacterium | reverse complement strand
CCAGGCGGGCCACGGCTGCCGCGGCTGCACGTGCAGCGGGTGCGATGGCTGCCACAGTTGTCGTGGCCGGCGTGCTCGCCGGTGCCACGGCGGCAATGGCTGCTACGGGGGGTGCAATGGCTGCAACGGGTGCAATGGGTGCAGCGGGTGCGATGGGGGCAACGGCTCCCATGATGGCGAAGCACCGGCGCCGCAGCCCGCCACGTCGAGCGCAACGCGGTCGACGAGCACCGTGGCCTCACAGGTGAGCGATTACGCGCCAGTGCTGATGCGCAAGGTGCATTTCCGTCGCTAGTTCACGTTACGGCTCCCGGGTGGTCAGGGCGTTCTGACGCATGTCCTGACCACCCGCCCCGTATCCCGGCTTCAATGCCTAATTCTCGCTCAATTACCATGAACGTCAAAATCGACAAAATCTGCGTTGCCACCGACTTCAGCGAGTTGGCGGCGCACGCATTCGAGCATGCCGTCGCTTTAAGCGAGCATTGCGGTTGCGAATTGCACGTACTTCACGTGCTTCAAGACTTGGGGCCCGTGGCGCGGAGCGGCGATCAGCGGCTTAGCATGGAAATTGCCAAAGAATACTTCAATCGATTGCGGGAACACGGCGACGAGAACCGCGACGTTGAAAGCAACGCATCGGCCAATGCGGCGCCCGCCGGCGACGAACCGGCGAATCGTGGTGTGCTGGAGAACCTCGAACGCAACGCGCAAGAACAATTCGCGGCGTTGGCCGCGTCGAACGGCGCGCAGCGAAACGTTGTGTGGGCCATTCGTTTCGGCAACCCGGTCGACGAGATTTGCAGTTACTGTCGCCGGCACGGCATCGATCTGCTGGTGGTGGGAACGCACGGCCGCGCGGGCATCCATCGCGTCCTAATGGGCAGCGTCGCCGAGCGGTTGGTGCGTGAGAACCCGTCGGCGGTGCTCACCGTCCGCGGCCGACATAAAGAGGTCGTCATTAAGTCCCCTTGATCGGTACGAAGATCAACGTGCCGGCAAGCATGTCGGGCACGATCACGACCCGCTTAAAGGCTAGGATTGATCCGTAGCGTAAAGTAGCAGGCACACGCCGTGTGCCGTCGCTTTCCACCCGCCAACGTCGATTCGCTCAAGGTTACGGCACACGGCATGTGCCTACTGCTTTGCCGTGTACCGCGGCCCCGAGCAAGCCGCGTCTCAAGAGTCATCGAGCAAGAATCCTAGGCTTTTGGCAGGTCATTGCAAAAAGTTGCTATCGAGTTCCGCCGATGCAATACAGGAACCGGTTCGACCTCAGCAGCAATTGTCCCCTGCTGATGGCTGGTGTGGCGTTAAACACGCTGTCGTCCGCAGTGAGGCGATTGACGGCCAATCGCTTGAACGCCCCTCCGGCAGCCAGCACGAATGTCCCTTGTTCGCGCGAGACGCCGTAGAGTTTGCCGTCCGCGGCCACCGGCGAGGCGTAAACACCGACGCCCTCGTCGGCAAGTCGTTCCTTGTAGACCACTTCGCCCGTCGCGGCGACGACGCAGGCGGCTATGCCCCGTTCGTCGATCGAGTAGAGGTGTCCGTCGTACCAGACGGGCGATGTGATCGCCGAACCGACGCCCGCCGCGCGCCAGGCGACGTGGGATTCGGTCACGTCGCCACGTCCACCCGGTCGTATGGCCAGCAGCGCGTTGGGCCGGCCGCCGAAGGCGTAAATCAGTCCGTCGCGTTCGATGGGGCTGGGCGCACCGTACGCCTGTTTTGTCTTGCAGACCCACAGCTCCTCACCGGTCTTGGGACGCAGGCCGATCAATCGCCCCTTGACACTGACCACCAACTCCGGCTCGCCGCCCCGCACGTCGACGACCAGGGGTGTGCTCCAGGAACTGATCAACCGTTTGACACGCCAGGCCTCGCGCCCCGTGAGCTTGCCGAGGGCCACGAAGGCGTCGCTCTCGACGGCGGCGTTGATGTACAACAAATCGCCGTAGACCACCGGTGAACCGGCCGAACCCCAGTTGTGAACGTCGTGGCCCACGTCGGCCTGCCAGAGCCGAGTCCCTTCGAGATCGAAAGCCTGTACGCCCGCGGCGCCGAAGAAGGCATAAACTCGATGGCCGTCACAGGCCGGAGTGTTGGTGGCGTACCCGTGCTGGGGCAGGAAGTCGACGTAGTTCGCCTCCTTGGCCGCGGCGGGTACAGTACGGTTCCAGGTGATGGTGCCATCATTGCGGTCGATCGAGAGTAGGTGCCGCTCGAGCGACGTGATTTCGCCGGGCCGCTCGACGTCGAGGCCATAGCCGCTGTAGCAGGTCAGGAAAACGTGATCGCCGACCACGACCGGGCTCGATGCGCCGAAGCCCGGCAGCTCGGTCTTCCAATTGACGTTGTTCTCGTCGCTCCAACTCTCAGGCAGTCCCGTGTCGTCGCTTGTCGCCGAACCACTGCGACCGCGGAACTGAGGCCAGTCGCCGGCGGTGGCCAGGACTGGAAACAATGAGAACCAGGCCGCGCCCAGGAAGCGACGGAAGTTGGCATGTCCCCCAGGGACATGATTGTACGGGTTCTCATCCATCGCCCCATCCTACCGCCCCGCTGGGCCACCGCAAAGACTGTCTATTCTCCTGGCGGGGCCGTAGAATCATCCTTGTTCCAGCAGATCAAATGGCTCCTTCGAGAAGGGGACGTATCGTGAGAATTGCACTAATCCTGGTGACGCTGGCCTACGCGGCCGTCCCGGCGAGCGCGGCCGAGGCGATCATCTTCGACACCGACATCGGGAATGATGTGGATGACGTTCTGGCACTCGGGATGATCCACGCCCTCCAGTCGCGCGGCG
>DATLQY010000954.1:0-3377 GCA_035534975.1 Pirellulales bacterium | reverse complement strand
CGACGGCAATGGTTCTCGCGCAAGGGCGCGCGACGCAAGCAATGAATCACTGATCTTGAATAGTTAAAGTGAAGGAGGTCTGCCATGCGTTCCCGTCGAACGTGGTTCGCGCTCGCATATGCTGTGTCGGTGGCGGCGTGGCTCGGCGCCGCGCCCTGGGCTCTATTCGCCGCTCACCATTGCCGTAAGTTGGTAGCCGCCGAACGGACGGCTTTGCGCGGTGGCGCGCCGGGCCCATGTACTCCGCAGGCTGGCTCGTGCGGCATTGATCCCCTCGGAACCGGCTGCAACGGTAACTACCAGACGTGCAACGGTCTATCCGGCACCTGTATGGCGCCCAATACCAATTGCGCGACGAACATGATCAACTGGATGTACAAGACCCAGCAATGCCCGGGCCCACCTCCACCGGCTGCGGGCTTCTGCGCCAACGTGAATAATCCTCCCGGGGGGGTTCCATGCTACGACACGTCAACTTGCCAGTGCCAGATGCAGATGGACGGCAGCCTGAAGTGCGTCCCTACCGCCACGAACACCACGAACACGGGGGCATGCTGGCTCCTGGGTCCGGGGAATTAGCGAGAATAGTTTTCCGACCGACGCCACCGTTCAAGATCCGATCTCTATTGAGGTGCGGCTTGGCCATGCTTCAAGTTGCCAAACGCCCGTCGGGCGCCAACATGCCGGGCCGTAGCTGCCCAGAAACACACGCCGCGTCGTTGGGGCGCGTCCGGCCATGGCGCATGAGCTACGCGGCTTTGCTTTTTGGGGTTGCCATGACGACCACAGTCGTGAAATGCGCAGCCGTCGCGGAAGACGCCGCGACGAGGGCGCTCCTCAATGAGGTGCTTGCCGGCTACGACGCCAACCTGGCGCTGATTCAGCACGGGACTGCGTCCTACACGACGAAAATGACCATGTACGTACCACCTCCCGTGGCGGACGACGAGCCCTCACAGGGCGAAAATGGCAAGCCGCCGGCCCCGGACGCCGGACCGCGCGAGACGCTCACTTCGGAGGTGACGGTCCACTTCGATTATCCGCGGTTGCGATTCGACTGGCGCGGAGACAGGCGCGTCGCCGGAGCTGGCTTAATTGTCGAGGAGCGGCGCAAGATCGTCGACGGCGAACAGTTTATTTTTTACGACCCGCCACGCGGCGCGGTGAAGAATCCACACGCCCACAACGTGATGATCGTGCCAACGTCGTCCGAGATCTGGTCCGCGATGTCCGCGATGCACCCGCGCGAGCAGTTCCCGAATTTTTCAATCGCCGACCACATCCGAGCCCTACGCAATAACCCGGATGCCTCGCTCAACGCGGCAAGGGAGGCCGACGGCCTGATCCGCTTTGACGCCGCGGGGCCCAAGTTCCGCGCGAGCTACTGGGTATCGCCTAGTGAGGGCTACTCCATCGTACGGTCCAAGATGTGGGCGCCTACTGTCTCGGAGTCGCAACCAGTTCAAATACTTGAGGCCACGGTGCGCGGGACCAACGGCGGCGCCTACGTGCTTGACCGGCGGGCGATCAAGAACTTCACGATCGTCGATGGGAAGATCAAACCGTCCCACGACGAAGAAGTCACACTGGTGAAAATCGACCTGCTCGGGCAACCGGACGAGAAGCTCTTCACGCTTGACGGTCTCGACTTGCCCGTGGGTGCCACGGTCCAAGATAGGATCCAGGGCCGAAGATACGAATACGCGGTCGCCGCGGTGCGGGAGCCTGAGATCAAAGTTCCGGCGCCCTCGGGACCCATGAAGACGAGGCACTGGCCGACCGCGCTCTATATCGCGGCGGGCGTCGGCCTCCTGGCGGTTGGATTTCTCAGCTATCGCATCCGGCGGCGCCGGAAGGACTCCGCGTCGAACGGTGACCACAGGTAACAAATCCAGGGAGTTCGCAATGAGTACGAATGTAATGACTACCGCCGTTCTTGGTATCGCGTTGGCAGTAACCGCAGTTCCAGCACATGGCGAACCGGAGCGGCTGCTGGCATGCGAGAAGCCGCACGTTGACGTCGGCGAGATCGGAGTCCGCCAGCAGAACCACACGTTCACCCTGCGGAACCCTTCCAAGCAAACCGTTCAAATCACGGCGACTGAGAAGGCCTGTGGTTGCGTGAAACGCGAGTTCAGCACGTACCGGCTCGCGCCGGGCGAGACGAGCGAGCTGACGCTCGATTTCCCGATCCGCACGAAGCCCGGAGCGGTCGGCGATTTTCTCGAACGGTTGGAGATCTACGTGAATAACGAACACGACGCGCCCGCGCTGGTCGTTTCGGTCCCTGGCCGGCTTGTACCGGTCGCCTACCGTCTTCGCGACGGGATATACATTGAAGCGCCGCAGACGGCCGGCAAAGAGTTCACGGGTCGGATCGAGCTGTTTCTCAACAAGGTACGAGGAGTGAAGATCGAATCGATCGAGACGCTGGGCGATCTGCCGATCGACGCTCGAATCGTGAAGAGGGAAGACGCGCTCACCGCCGGCGAGGAGAGAGTCGTACTTGAAGTGAAGGGAACTTTGCAGACCGGGATCGAGATCCCGGCGACGGCCAGCGTCGTGCTCAAGCTCAACAACGATGACATGCCGGAGATGGGAATCCCCGTCACGCTCTACAAGAAGAGAGGCCATGAGATCCGATTCAGCCCTCAACAGGTGGCCTTCGGCGTGGTATCCGCCGACGCCAAGGTAAAGAAGACCATCGTCGTGGAGTTGCCGAAGTCGGCGAATTACTCGGTCGAGAACGCCGAGCCCGGCGGCGAGGGCGTCAAAGTCACGATCAAGGAAAACCCGAAGGCGACGCACGTGGTGCTGCTACGCTGCGAGCTGGACGCGTCGTCCGTCGTCGGTGCCGTGGAACAGGAACTGCTCGTCCGCATCGCGGTGCCGGGAGGGCCATCCGAAGTCTACAAGTTGCCCATCAGTGGATTTGTGAAGCCGGCCGAAAAAAAACAGGCGAGCAAGGAGTGAACTGGCATGTGCGCGCGAACGAACACGCCCGTCCTCCGAACCGCCCTGGCGATCGTCGCGGCGGCGCTTATGGCGGTGGGCCCTGCGGCGCGGTGCGCCGACCTGGATTTGGAACAGTATTATGAGCCGAACCGCTGCGGCCCGATCGCGCTCTACTGCGTTTGCAAGTCATACGACATCGAGACCACGATCGACGAGCTGGCCGAACTGGCCGAGTTCGACGGCCGTGAAACGAGCGTTGCGGGGCTCATCAAAGCGGCCGAGGCCAAAGGACTACAGGCCGAAGCGTTCGAGTCTAGCCTCCGGCATCTCACGACGCTCGGAGGGCCGGGGATTATCGACTACCCGAAAGGACATTTTTGCGCTTTCATGGGGTGGGAAGGACTGAAAGCCCGCATTCTCGA
>DATLQY010000953.1:0-6019 GCA_035534975.1 Pirellulales bacterium | reverse complement strand
GCTGTTGAAAGCGGCCAGTACGGTAAACAGGCCCGGCCCGACCGGCGGCGTCGTGCCGCCGTCATACGTGAACTGAAAATTGCCGGCGACGGGCGTGGCGCCGTCGATGCCGACCGCCGTCGCGGTGGCCGTCTGCGCGTTGCCGTTGTAATTGAAGGGGCCGCTGCTCAACGCAATCGTTGGCGTCGCCGGATTGATCAAGAGCGAACCCGTAACCGATGCGTTGGCGTACGAAGGATCAGCGCTGGTAAACGTCACGCTTACGGCGTAGGTGCCGGCGGCGGTCGGCGGCGTGGAATTGCCGTCGTAGGTATAGGCGAAACTGCCGGCGACCGGCGTAACGCCGTCGGAACCCACGGCGGTGGCGCTCACGGCGTGCGGGTTGCCGTCATAAGTAACCGTCTCGCCGCTTAGAGCGACCGTCGGATTGAGGGCCAAGACGTCAAAGTAGAACGTGTACTGCGAGGTCCCGGCGCTATTGGTCGCTGCAAAGACCACCGGCTGTTGGCCGATGTCGGCCACGACGGGCGTGTAGGTTACCAGGCCGCTCTTAGGGTCAACCGACACCCCGCCCGGTCCGCTGACGACGGAGAAAATGGGCGCTGGGTTGGCAAATTCTTGAATCAGATATATCTGTCCGGTTTGACCGACGTTGAGCGTTAGGCCGGAGATGTCGGCACCGAAGGTCGAGGTGGCGACGTAGAGATCGGGCGGGGACCAAACCGCCACACCTACAGGCGCAGACCGGGCTGATTGGATGCCGGAGCGGTTCACAGCCGTCACCTCGAAAGTGCCGCTGCCGGTAATCGTTGCCGAGTTTGTCGTTATGCCGGAGGCGATGAGTGACCAGAAAATGGAGACGCCGGAACCTCTGGGACTATGGGCAAAGTACTCCTTGTAGATATCGTAACTGGTGACATTGGGATCGCTGGAAGCATTCCAGGAAAGGCCGACCTTGGTCGTCGACAGGCTGGTTCCCAAGAGCCCAGTGGGCGTCTGCGGAGCGACGACGATCGAGAAGGATTGGGAGCTTTGACCCGCCCGATTGCTCGCAACCACGGTGGCGCTCTCGTTCCCTTCGGTGGCGTAGTTGGGCGTCCAGGAGATCAAACCGGTGCTTGCATTGATCGACATTCCGGCCGGCGCCGTTGTGAGCGCGTAGGTCGCCTGGGGATTGCCCGTCGAGAGGACCTGATAGGTGTACGGTGAATTCACGATGGCTGACTTGGCGGCGGAAGTGGTGATCGTGGGGGCCAGGTCGGCTTGAGTCAATTCCTGGCTGACGAAGATCGAAGCAGTCGGATTGCCGTTGGCGTCGTTGCCTCCCAGCACTTCGATCCGCCCCAACGAGTCGTCGGTTGCGGCCTCGGAGCTGACGGCCTGCGGAAGCGGAGTGTCCAGCGTCCAGGTGTTGGCCGCGATGTTGTAACTCTCCACGGTGGCGGTCGTTCCGGCCGCGGTTTTGCCGCCCAAGACATAAATTGAGCCGTTCGAGGCCAGCAGCGCCGCACTATCGCGGACGCCGACTTGCATCGCCGCGACCTGATCCCAGGTATTGGTGGCAATGGTGTAGCGAAACACGTTGTTGCTGATCGCTCCGTTGGCGCCGACTCCGCCAAAGGCGTAGAGGTGACCTGCTCCGTCGCTGACGGCTGATTCGCCGTACAACGTCTCCGGCAACGACGCCAGATAGGTCCACGCATTCGCGGCCGGATTGTAGACCTCCATCGTGGCCAGCGGCGTACCGTTGTTGTCTTCGCCGCCGATGGCGTAGCTCAGCTTATTTGCATCGGTGGCCCAGCCAAACTCGGCGCGCGGCTGATTCATCGATCGCAGTGAGCGCGTCTGGTTGGTTGCTCCATCGACGATGGTCACGGTGTTTGGGTCGTACTGTGTGACGGCCGAGGTCGCGAAGCCATTTTCGAAGCCGCCAAAAACGAGAAAATAACCGTTCGGCAAGGGGCCTGCTCCCGGTGAGCCGCGTGCGAAATCCAGCGGTTGAACCGTGGGAGCGGTTGACGCTTTCCAGCTCGGATACGTCGCGGAAAGTGTGTAGGACGTGGTGCTCGGCCCTGCCATGGTGAGCAAACTCGCGCCGTCCGGCTGGGCGACGATTCCAGACTCCGCGAGGGGCAATGCTGCGCCTGGGGCCCAAGCCAAAGGCGCCAGCATGCTTCGCAATTCCAGGTTTTCGAAGGCCAACGCACGGCGCTTCGACCTTCGAATGTTACCATGACTTCGGCCGCGGGTGCCGACGATCGTTGAAAGCCTTTGCAAGTAATGTCTGAACATTGGGTTCCCCCATGCGCAAAGCCGACTTCGTGCCATGACTCGCACCGGCGGGAGGGCCCTCTTCGTGGCCGCATCCTCTGTCGCCGTAGCACCGGTTCTTACAAAGGACAGTAGAATCGGACCGGAAAGTCTGCCACGAATTTCCGGCCCCGCCCAGTTGATAGCATTCGCTTTCACGAGCTACGGCGTGCCGTACCGATCGGTCAACGACATGAAGCTCAGATAGAAAGGAATGATCGGAACCGACCAGACAAATGGAGGCGGAGGAGGCGGCGGAGGAGCGGTAACCGGCGTGATCGGCAAGGGTCCGATCGGGTCGCTTAAGAAGGTGCCTTGCAACTCGTAATCCGTATCGGGCAACGGGCCATTCCCCAAGGTGCCGGCCGCCAGGCGGAACAGGTAGGTGCCGGGTTCGAGCAACAACGTCGTGCTGAGAGCGCCGCCGGCCTGGTCGACCACCGTTTCGACGACATTCCCCAATGTGTCGTAAATCGTCATCCTCACCGCCACGGGCGCGGTTGATGTCGCCGTCGGGCTGGCCGCCGAAAACACAAAGTGAAAAAACTGGCTCGAGTTGACTTGCAGAACCTGGAAGTCTTGCGATGACGCGGCGGTGAGTGTTCCGGACGCGAAAGGGCTGAGCACGACGGGCGTCGAACCAAAATCCACCGCCAGACGGTAATTGCCAACCACTGCCGTACCGGACAGATTGGCGGCCGCGACCGCCACCGTGTAGACCGTGCCGGGGATAACTCCCACGACCTCGACCGAGTACAAGCCGTTGTCGTTCTGAAGAACGACGTTGGGGACGATATTTCCGCTGCTGTCCAACACCGTCACCACGGGAGCAGCCGCGCCGGTTTGGGTGGCAAACACCGTCGCCGTCAATGTCATCGGTCCGGGACCGATTGCGGCGGGCACGGTAACGCGCTCGGACCGCGTATCGGTCGCGGTCGCAAGACTCGATTGGAACGAATAGCTGTACTGTGCCGGTGGCGCGTGGGATGATCCCGATTCTCCGTCGTCGCTCTCGCTCTCACCGCCGCCGGTCTGCCCGCCGCCAGGCCGCCACGGCCCTTCGAGGTAATCATCGGGCACGGAAGTGCCCGAGGCCGCCACCAGGCGGTAGGCGCCAATGCCAAACACGTTGCTGGTGGCGCTGGAGACATTGATCAAGAGCGATGTGCTGCCGGCCGGATTATTGACGTGAACCACCAAATCTCTGCCGTTGGGAAGCTGCGAGACGGCCGAACCGAGGACATTTCCCGAGCTGTCGTACACGGTCAACTGCGGCTCGACGAGACTCATACCAGCGATGTGCAGCACGATGGTCGCGGGTCCGCCGGCGGAGATCGGGTATTGGTAATAATGAGTGTCGGTCGCCGTCGCCAACTGCGCGTCGACAACGGCCACATTGGACGTGCCTCGTACCGTCAATGCCGTAGGGCTGGCCAAGGTCTGGTTCGATGTGTCCAGCGGCCGAGCGCCGTAAAGGGCGTCGACCGCGGCGATATCTTCCGAACTTAAGCCCGTGCGAACACCGAGAAACTGGGGATACATGACCGAACTCTGATCGGCCGAATCGGGCACGCCCAACACGTGCCCAACCTCGTGCAACGCGACCGAGAATAGATCGTACTGTGCGCCTGGTCCTTCACCGAAACGGTAGTTGCTGTTCAACACGACGTTGCCCGACAGGGTGCCAGCCGCGAAGGAAAACGGCGTACCCAGTGCGACAACATTGCTCGACAGAGGCGCGGCCGCGAAGCGGATTTCGCCGAAGTGGTTTTCGCCGTGCGGCATGCCGGGCGTTGCCAGCGGCTGACCGTCGTCGCGCACCAGGTCAAAATTGACGTTGGCATCGGCCGCCCAGGTCTGCATCGCCTGCATGACGGCGGCCTGCCAATTGGCCGATCCTGAGGCGTCGTTGAGCGATGCGGACAGGTCGCTCGTCTGGTTGCCGGCGATGAGCGTACCATCGGGCACAAAGCTGAACGTCAATTGCTGCGGCGCCGGCCACGCCACGCCGAACTGAGTCAGCGCATAGCGCTGCTCCAGTCGCTCGATCGCGCCACGTCTTCTCTTTCTGGCCATCCGGGAACCATCGCAAAATGGGTCTAGGGTTCTGGTCAAGGCTCGAGGCCGCTTCGCACAAAACGCATTCTACTGATTAGGACAGTCGCTTTCACGGTAAGAAGGCGACAAAAGATTTTTTCGAACGGAGCAAATTCCAGCGAACATCCACTTTTGGGTGTCCTGCAGTGCCTGGGATCGGTCAACGGTCATCAGTTTGTGTCCTCGACCGGCGCGGTTGACTGGGCGACGATGCGACGGTATTCCTCGTCTCCGCGCAACAGATCAAGATCGTGGTCGCCGGCAACAAATTCCTTACCAAATCCTTGCACAATCGCGGCATTCAAAAGCCGCAATGCCTCGCGGCGATCGCCGGCGTGTCCCTGCGAAACCAGGGCATACACGCACGCTGCCTGGTACAACGTGACCGGCTGTTGGTCGCGCGCGAGTGACGCGCGTGCGTCGGCCATCGCGGCGACTCGCTTTCCGGCCCGGGCTAACAACACCGCACGTCCGATGCGGGAAGGCACAAAATCGGGACAGGCCGCCAAAGCACGGTCGAGCATCTCGATTGCCTCGTTGGTGCGGCCGGGGAGTTCAGCCAACACGGCCGCGCTGTTTTGCAAGGCCGGCAGGTAGCGAGGCGCGAGCTTCAATGCCTGAGCGTAGTCGGCCAGCGCGCCGGCCGGGTCGGCGGGTAGTCGAGCCATGCCATGGGCGACCCATCCATCGGCGCCCGTGGGTTGCGCCGCTAACCCCGCCGCCAGATCGCGCCGGGCGCCTTGATCGTCGCCAGAGAGACCGCGGGCCTTTGATCGGCTTAGCAAAGCGCGGGCCTCATCGGCCGCCATTTCCAGCGCGCGTGTGAACTCGGCCACGGCGCCGGTCGGGTCATTCAATCCCAAACGCGCCTCGCCTCGGTCGAGATAGACGCTGGCGAGATCCGGCAAAAACCGCACTACCTGGTCGAAATCGGCCAGGGCCCGCGAGTAAAGATTGTCACGCAAACGGGCCAAACCGCGATGATAGTACGCGTCGCCCGAGTCCGGCAACAGCGCCAAGCAGACGGTGTAACATTGTGCCGCGCGCTGATTGCGAGCCAGAGCGTCGTTACATAAGCCCAACTGGAACCATCCCCAGAACAATCGTGGATCTTCGTCGGTCGCCGCTTCCAGGGCCGAAATGGCTTCCTGGTACTCATGCCGCTGGGCCCGCTCAAAACCCTCCCAGTAATGGTCAACTGCACGTTGCGACGGCGCCGTTTTCGCCCCCTCAGCGGCTGTGCGGGCCTCTTCATCACGGCCAAGTTGTCGCAAGAGTTCGGCCCGCTGCGTCCAGAGAGCACGTGGCCGGTCGGCGGCCGAAAAACAGCGGTCCGCCAACTCGTTCCACTCAAGGGCCTCTTCAGTCACGCTGGAACCCGCGTCAGCGTCGACCATCGCGGCCGCGATCGACAACGAAAGCCCGCCGAGCCGATCGCGCAGGCCGCGCCGCAGTCCGTCGTCGAGGTTCGCAACCGCCGACCGATCGTACCAATACGCGTCGTCCTCAACATGGTAGATCGCGAGCAACTGCCGAGCTCGTTGGAGCGTGTCCGCTCGACGCGCCTGGTCGATCGATGGTGCGCCGTTGATTCGGTACAAGACCGGCGGCA
>DATLQY010000952.1:0-4829 GCA_035534975.1 Pirellulales bacterium | reverse complement strand
AAGCCGGCGGGAGCGGTGCGTAATGTGCGATGCAAACGCTGAAGGGTGTGGCCAGGACGCGGCCGTCGTACGGAACACACGGCAAGGCACGAAGAGTGGCGCGGGAATCGGGCGGGTTCCTTGGCGAAGCTATAGACGCGTTTTTGAGGTCTGGGCTCTTTTTAGTGCGTCTTACATAGGCTGGTTGGGGTTAACTGACATGGGTTGCCACATCTCAGTTCGCGGCACGGAACGTGCGCTTGACGCCCGTTTAAAGGCGTTTTCCCATGGTTACTGCGGAAGCATCGCTTTATTGCCACCGCTAGCACGCTGGGATTCCATCTGGTACTACGGTATAGCGATGGAAGGGTACACGGGCGACGCGCCTGACAGCCGCCTGACGCCGGGCTTTCCACCGCTCTACTCGCTTTCGATGCGCTGGCTCGGCGATGCCGCGGGGTGCGGTTACTTTACGGCGGGGATCTGGATCTCGCGATTGGCGCTGCTAATCGCGATGGCGCTGCTCGCTGTCTACGCTCAGGAGCGTGAAGGGAGCGCTGGGCATGGTTGGCGCGCCGGGGGCGCACTGTTGACGTTCCCTTCGGCCTTCATCCTCGCCTCAGTGTACGCGGAATCGCTGTTCCTGGTGTCGGCGTTGGCGGCATTCGTGTTGGCGCGCCGCGGCAGGCATGGCTGGGCCGCCTTGGCGGCGTTTGGGGCGGCCCTGACGCGGATTCACGGGCTCGCGCTGCTGCCGGGGCTGGCCGTGCTGGGCTGGGAGCAATGGCGTGCAAAGCGTGACGACGACGTTCCCTCAACGGCGTACGACGTCGCCGCGCCGGATACTTCGTTGCGGGGCAAGATCCCGGGGTTGTGGTGTCTTGCGCCGGCCCTCGGCGCGGCGGCCGCGTATCTCGCCCTGGCAGCCTATTTCTGGGAGGCAATTGGCGACCCGCTGGCGCATTTCACAGCCAAGCGCGAGGGGTGGCGGCAGGGATTCACGGCCCCCTGGGTGACACTCGATACGGCGCTCGAACACCTCGATCGCGCGGCGGCGCACCGCAATCTTGGGTCGTTGTACACCATCCTGGAACTACCCTGTTTCTATCTGATCGTCGGCACGGTGGGAGTGCTCTGCGCGCGGCGCTGGTGGCCGGAGGCCACGTACGTCGGCTGCGCCGGCGCCATGTCGCTCTGTTCGGGGTCGCTGGCCGGTCTGCCACGGTTCACGCTGGTGATGTTTCCCGTGTTCATCGTGCTCGCGCGGATGCGACGGTGGCCGGTGGTTTGGGGGATTTACCTGGTGGTGGGCGCCGTTCTGCAAGTCGGTTTGTTGGTGAATTTCGTCCGATTTGGGGCGCCGCCGCCATGAGAATCGGCATCCTGGGCGCGGGCGTGGCGGGGCTGGCAACGGCGTATTTTCTGCGCGGCTCGGGTCGGTCGGTTGAGATTCACGAGGCGGCGGACACCACGGGCGGGCTGGCACGTAGCTTCCGCTGGAATGGCTTCGATTGCGATCTGGGGCCTCACCGGCTCTACACCGATGACGCGGAAGTCCTGGACGAGATCGGCGGCTTGACCGCGTTGAACCGCGTCCGGCGCCATAGCCGCATCCACGTGCAAGGCCGCTGGCTGCGCGATCCCGTGAGCGCGCCCGAGGTCCTCGTGAAGTTCCCACCTCGCGTCAGCGCGCGAATCATCGCCTCGTACCTGACGCGCCCGCGAGAATCGCAGTTCGCGGCCGATGAGTGCCTCGATGGCTTGGCCCTCGCGCGATACGGCAGCGGTCTCAATGAGCTGTTCTTCAAGCCCTACTCGGAAAAGCTGTTCGGGATTCCCGCCGGAGAGATCGCCGCGTCGTGGGGGCGGCGAAAACTGCGGTTGGCGAGTTGGCGCGACCACTTGCGGCGCAATGGCCGGCTGCGATTTCGGCATTTTTACTATCCGGCCCAGGGGGGATATGGGGCCATCTGCGCCGCGCTGTGCGACGCCCTGCGGCCCGTGGTGCGGTTGCAGTCGCGGCTGGTGGCGATCCGCCGGCTCGCCGACGCGGGTTACCGCTGCGAATTCGAGCGGCCCGGCGGAACGGGCGTCGAGGAGTTCGATTGCGTCGTGTCGACGCTGCCGGTGAGCTATTTCGCCGGTTTACTTGGATTGAATACATCGCTAAGGTTCCGTCCCCTGCGTTTGACGTACCTCCTGGTCAAGCGCGCTCGCGTCAGTGAAAACCACTGGATCTACTTCATTGACCGCGACTTCGTCGTCAACCGCGTCGCGGAATTCAAGAATTTCGCGCCTGCCGGGGTGGGCTTGCCCAGCGACCGCACGGTGCTCTGTTGCGAATCGACGGACTTGAGGGAATACTCGGTCGGGCGGGTGGTGGACGAGTTGGGGCGAGCGGGTCTGGCGCGCGTGGGAGACGTGCTGGACAGCAAAGTCATCGACTTGCCGCAAGGCTATCCGATTTTTGACCGCGCGTACGAACACGAGATGGCGCGGATCGAGCGACTTTTCGTCGACCATCCCAACGTTCGACTCGTTGGCCGCAACGCGCGGTTCGCGCACCTGGATGTGGATGAGGTGTTCGCGGAGGCGAGACGCGTGGCGCGTGAAATGATGGTATAAGGGCGGGCTCGGCTATGGCAGGTTGGAAACCTGCCCCACGGCCGGGGCGACGCCGTGGAACGGAATTCTCCGATTGGCGTTTGCGATACCTTGCCACGGCAAAACGGAATGAATTCCGTTCTACATTTACATTAGAATTGGCCGCCAAGCACGGGCAGATGGTCGGCGCGGTTGGCGAGGCGGCGGTTGACTTCGGGATCGATCGCGTAGCTGATGGCATGCACCGAGCCGTCGCAAAAGACGATGTTGCAGACGGCCGTGTGAGCGCTGCCGAAGCGGTCGGGGACGAACGAGCCGCCATCGCGGACCGGCGGGCAGTCGGGCTTGCCCCAGCGGTAAGTGTCGTAGTCGTAGCCCGAATAGAGCGTCTGGTCGTCGCCGTAGTCGAAGGTGGTCGTGGTCGTCCACTTCTCGCCGATCAAGTAGGTGAAGCTCGCGCCGTCGCGAACGTCGGCGAAGCGAACCTCGCTGCGCAAGTAGGCGATGCCGTCGCACTTCGAGTTGTCGGCCCAGGCGTAAGTCGCGGAATCGCCGGCGGCGAGCGAGAGCGGCCCCGGCCCGCCGCTACAGGCGAAATCGCCCGCGTTCACGGCGTAGTCGCTCTTGGCCACGTCCGGGACGACGTTGAAGTTGACCGGGGGCGGAACAGGATCGAACGGCGCCAGCCCCAGCCCGCGGCGGCTGGGGCAGTTGAATATCGCCAGCGGCGTCTGCACCACCAGCGTCAGGCTGGCGCGCTGCTGAGTCGCCGAGCCAACGCCGACGCCGATGCCGGCGACGTTGCCTTGTTCGACGAACTTGAGGATGTTGAACACCCAGCCGCCGGGCTGCGTCTTGTCGGTGCCGCGGTCAGGGTCGCCCACCCACGCGAAGCCCCATCCCCCGGAGGGAAAGCGCCGGTAGCTCGCCTCATGGTTGGCCATCGCCAGGCCAAGCTGCTTGAGATGGTTCTCGCAACTGGCGCGGCGCGACGATTCGCGCGCGGCCTGCACGGCGGGCAGCACGAGTGCCAGCACCAAGCCGATGATGGCGATGACCACCAAAAGTTCAACGACAGTTACACCGCGACGGGACGTGGCAGACATGACTCGTTCTCCCTTAAATGAAGAGGAGACGCACCGCCAGAGGCAGTCGTCATTAGACCCGTTCCGCACTTGGATGTCAACGGCCGGCGTTGTCTGGTAGTATCGTAGTTTGGCAGAATTGTGGTGCAGTAGCAGCCGCCACAGCCACCACATCAGCGAAGCGATGTTCAAGGCCACCGCCCGCGCCTTGCGGATGGCCGTGGAAGCCGATCCCAGTCACCAAGGGCACGCTGGGATAGCTATGGGGTAGGTTTCCAACGTGCCATAGCCCTTGTAGCGGGACTCGTAAGAGTTCCGACTTGGCGGCTTGGAAGTCGGAATTCTCACGAATTTCCGCTACCCTTCGCGTCGCCGCGGGGCAGGTTTCCAACGTGCCATAGCCCTCGTAGCGGGACTCGTAAGAGTTCCGACTTGGCGGCTTGAACGTCGGAATTCTCACGAATTCCGCTACGTATTGTGTCACTGTGGAGCAGGTTTCCAACGGGTGCGACCCACCGCCCGAGGCTCCCCCCACCGCAAGACCGCCAGCCCGCCGATGATACAGAACGGCCATTCGCGCGCCTGGCAGAATTGTTGGATCTCGATCGCCGCGACCAATACCGGTGTCATGCGCGGGACCTCGCGAGCCAGCGCTGCAACTCCACGAGTCCGCTGGTCGAGCGCGGGCCGGTCGCAATCGGGGCGAGCGACAACACCGCCTCAATTGCTTGCTGGCGAGCGGCAAGTGTCATTTCACGCAGTTCGCGCCGCTTGATTTCTTCCAATAGCGGCCCGGTGACGGCCCACTGTTCGACCCACCTACGGGTCAATGCACGATCGTAGTCGACCGCGGCCGCG
The DNA here is from genome assembly GCA_035534975.1 of Pirellulales bacterium. Taxonomy (GTDB): domain Bacteria; phylum Planctomycetota; class Planctomycetia; order Pirellulales; family JAICIG01; genus DATKSN01. Next base: position 303 of record DATLQY010000952.1, on the reverse strand, counting down.
AGATCGTCGCCGCTCAGCTCCGGGTGGGCGTCGAGGATCGATTCCCGCGACTGTCGCGCCGCTAGCTTTCGCAACACCTCGCCCACGGAAATGTCGGTTCCGCGAAATACGGGGCCGCCGTTGCCGTCGTGAACGGTCGTATCGATCCGCTCGGAAACATGGTCCATGTCGAAAAAAAAAGCGGCGATGAATCGCCGCACTCGTGCGCCTGTGAGCGCGTTGAATCGGCAAGGTGCAAGTCCTTGCCAAGGTGTAATGTCTGAGCCTTGTAGTGGAGGATAACTGCGTCCTCGCGAGAGGGGG